>NZ_JADDYG010000730.1:0-8099 GCF_015163535.1 Vibrio sp. OPT46
GGGTGGTCAGAGATCATCATCTCTATCCCATATATGTCCCTCAACTTAGGTTCAGTAAACACCTGTTCAACATTGCCTTGTGCAATCAAATCACCTTGATGTAATGCAACGATGTAGTCGCAAAATCGTGCAGCCAAGTTGATATCGTGTAATACGATAATAACGCCCAAACCCAGTTCTTGACTGAGTTTAGAGATAAGCTTCAACATATCTACTTGATGGCTGATATCTAGCGCAGACAAAGGCTCATCAAGAAGCAAATACTCGGTTTTTTGGGCTAACAGCATAGCTAGCCACACACGTTGACGCTCTCCTCCAGATAACGTGTCCACTAAGCGATCTGCGTATTTTAGTGTGCCTGTCATCGCCATTGCTTCTTCAACAATGTCGTGATCTTTCTTACTCAAACGTCCAAGTAAACCATGCCATGGATAACGACCAAAACCGACTAAATCTCGACCTAAAATACTGTCGGTCACTGGAAGATGCTGAGGCAAGTAGGCAATGTGTTGGGCAAACTTTTTCGCTGAGAGATCGTTAATGCTCGTTCCATGCAGAACCACGTCACCAGCGGTGTATGGCTGTTGCTGTGCCAGCAACTTTAACAATGTGGATTTTCCTGAACCATTGTGTCCAACAAGAGCGTATGTTTTTCCGGGTTCAAATGTCACATCAAACGCTTTTAGCAATGACTTGCCTTCAATCTCAAACTGGAGTGCTTTAGCTTCCAACATCCCTACTTCACCTAATAGCCATTTACGAATAACAGTTATTCAAAGCTCTCATTCGTTGATCACGTTTGCCGTTCTTATTCAACAGAACGATTAATAAGGGAGGTTTTATATAACAACAAAGATACAAATGCAAACCGTTGTCATTATCATTACATCAACAAAATCATTGAGAGAATTGCTAAGTGTTAGTGATAATTTGCTCTGCTGAACTTCATTAGTAAATTATAGGCAGGTCAACGAGAGCAGCGGTCTCCCACTGCTCTCGCATAAATTTGAACGAATACTGCAGCGTATGAAGAAATGAAAAATGCCGCAGTGAATACATTAATGACGAGCGTCAGCGCCAAACTCTACTTCTTTATAGATATCGGCCAGCGACTTTTTACCTTGTTTGTCTTTGGCTGAACGCTTTTTCTTAGTTTGATAATGGTATTCTTGCTCCTGAAGTGCTTGTTCGTGCTCTTTTGCTGACTCAACAAACTCAGGATTTGCAAGTGCTTGTTGGCGTAAGCGGTTTACTCTTTCAAGGGTTTCCCACAACATACTTCACCTCCAAACTTATTACTGTATATAAAAACAGTATTGTTTAAATATTCCTCCTCGTCAACATTTCAACTTTGTTACTGCTCTTCACATTAACCCCAAGCCTGTATAGTGCTCGGGATATTTGTGGATGATTTGCTTTATATAACCTTGATGCTCTCGCAGAGCATCAACACATTCTCGAGATAACCATCCCTGATATACCCATTTTTCAAGTTCTAACAATGCGTATGGGATGGACCACGCTTGTCTGTACGGATGGTGCGTCGTCATAAAATCAAAGGCATTCGCGACAGCCGTAATTTGCGCGGCGATTGGTATATCATCACTGGTTAAACCATACGGATAACCAGTGCCATTTAAATTTTCGTACTGATAAATAATCATCTGCAAAAACAAAGTCACACTCGGGTGAACCGGATTTCCGATACGGGCAACTATGTCATCCGCTGAATCGATACAACGCTCAATATGTTGAATCAATATCGCCTCTTGTTCTTGAGAGTAATTTGTTCGGCGGCTAGCAATTTCAACTGGCAGCTGACTATCACCGAGCGCATGGAACTGAGCAAAAATACCAATATCTTCGACCATTTCGTCATTCAGGTGATAACGATCCGCTAACTGCGTTGCGATAATTTGACTGTAGTACTTCATGCGTTTGGTATGCGCGTAATACTCAGGTGAATAGCCTGGCATCATACATTGCATTCGGTTCGCTAGCGTTTCTATCGCATTGACTACTTGAGTCTCTGATTCAACCGCAAATCGAATCATTTCGAAATAAGGTTTAAGACCATTCAGCGCTTCTAAACTAAACGCATCACGTTGAGTGGAGTTCAAAAATACAAAACCAGTAAAAGCTTTATTGTCATAACAAGGAATAGCAGCCGACGACTGATATCCGTGTTTGAGTAAAATTTGAACCCGAGGACAGTGCTTAATATCATGAAGGTCTTCGACGATACGAGGAACCGCGTTTTTAGAGGCAATATTGAGGTGGTGGAGTTTACGGAATGCTGATTCGTGATGGGCTAAACACCAAGTGTCGAACTCACTTTCTGCAAATGACTTGAGCACATCTTGGTCTGGGTGATATTTTGCAAATGACACCCTATCAATACATGGCAAGTGCGCCTGCATCCTGCCTTTTAGCGTTTGCAGTTGCTCGTTAAGCGGTTTTGCAAACGGGTAAAAACTCCGGTGCGCCATGCTTCACCTCCACACCAAAGCAGAGAAACAAGAAAAGCTCATTGTGTTGCAAATTCAATGGTATTTTGAGCGGTTTTCTCCACTTAAATTATCGATATACCACAACTTAAGTGTACGAAATAAAAGCACATTTCTACCAATTTTTTCACCGGATATCTTACGGTAATTTGATCCAGATTAAAAAAGCCAACGAGCGAAACTCGTTGGCCTAACAATACTGATTGATTACGATGGATTCAGTAACTAGAAGTTATTCAAAGAACGTTCTAAACAACTAGCCTAGAGCAGGAAGCACACCCAGCGTAATTAACACCTGAGCGAATACGATGCCAGTGCCAGCGATGCCCGTTATCACTAACGCACCTTGACCACCTGCGACGCGGTACTCCCCAGTAAAATCATCCGATTTACGAACCTTGA
Source organism: Vibrio sp. OPT46 (assembly GCF_015163535.1). Taxonomy (NCBI): domain Bacteria; kingdom Pseudomonadati; phylum Pseudomonadota; class Gammaproteobacteria; order Vibrionales; family Vibrionaceae; genus Vibrio; species Vibrio sp. OPT46. Next base: position 2,910 of record NZ_JADDYG010000730.1, read on the forward strand.
TCACCATAACCAAAGGCAAAAAGATGGCTAAAATCGCTAAGGCAATCGCTGCATAGCCCAAAGCCATAATAAAGCCTTGAGGATAGAAAAGTGCGAAGCCTAGCGGTGGAGTAAACGTCACTAGTGCCGCAATCAAACGATTAGGCTTATCGTTACTTCCTTTGATGGTATCACCCAAAAATTCGAATAGACCCAAACTCACGCCAAGGAACGATGTCAACAATGCCAAGTCAGCAAACACACCAACAATGCTACCCAAATTTGATTGGTGTACTGTCTGAGATAGTTGACCAATCAGTGCGCTCAACCCTCCGTTCTCAACAAGCGTACTTTGGCTAACCACACCCAACGTCACGATTTGCCAAAAGATATAAATAACGAGTGGAATCGTCGAACCAATAATAACGGCTTTGCGTAAAGAAGAAGTGTCACCGTCTAAGTAATTCACAATTGCAGGTATACTTCCGTGGAAACCAAACGAAGTAAAGATCACCGGAATCGCCGCTACAACAAGGCCTTGTTCGATTGGCATACTTAACAAGTAAGATTCCGTAACGTTTGGAGCAAGAAAAGAAAGCACCGCAACCATCGCAATGAGCTTCATCGCGAACAGAACTCGGTTTACTTTATCGACCGTACCGGTACCCACTGTCACAACTAAAGTCACAATCAAGGTAAAGATTATCGTTGATGTAGGCCCTGAAATATCGAGGTCAAACCATTGTGCAAGGCGGTCTCCGAACTGAGCACCACCGCCAGCGATATACGCTGCACATAATGAGTAGAAAAGAAACAACATCGCAAAACTTGCCACCCACTTGCCTTTTTGACCTAGGATCTGTTTCGCCAAAGTATGAAGTGTAGCACTACTCTCCGCATGTTGATGAAGCTCAAGCATAAGCAAGGCAGTGAAAGCCATCAGAGCCCATAAGCCTAGCATGATGATAATAGAAGTTGAAAAACCAATGCCGGCAGAGGCAAGTGGAAGCGCTAGCATACCAGCGCCTATTGTAGTGCCCGCAATAATTAGCGTACTACCGAATACTTTAGAACGACTCATTGTATATTAATCTTTACACTTTATTAGAAATTATCAGTATTAGATCGGGCAACGGCGGACCGAAACCAACACCATATTTGTATTTCCGTCGATATTGTAGGATCTTTAGCAGAAGATCAAGCAAAGTGTAAGGATAAAAAACCACACATGTAAACTACAATTTACACCTTACTGATATTTAACAATAACTGTGTGCATTCTTCCCTGTTCATGAACTTGGGAACAGGGTAATTCCAGTGCGCCTCTTTCAGAATTAAATCAACAAGCGCATCAGCATCTTCACGTTGAATGAGCGCACTGGTTTGCTCAATATCAATAGTTGAAAACAAGGACTCCAGATTCGCCAAAAAATGCTGAGCACTTGCGTTACCTAACTGCCCCTCGGCCGTCAACTCATCGAGCTTTCTTAGTTGAGGCTCAATCTCTGATAATGAAAAGCGCAGCACAGGCAACAAGGCTAATCCGTTTGCCATACCATGAGGTATTCCATATCTCGCACCGAATGTGTGAGCAAAGGCATGAACATAACCCAAACTCGCTTTGGTAAATGCTAAACCCGCGTAATAGGATGCCATAGCCATTTTATGACGAGCTTCGACATCATCCCCTTGCATCACAGCCCTAGGAAGATATTTAAAAATGAGTTTAATAGCGGCAACCGAATAAGCCATCGTTTCTTGAGTAGCGTTTTTCGATACATAGGCCTCAATAGCATGGGTTAATGCATCAACGCCAGTATCAGCCGTGATCTTAGGAGGTAAACCAATCATTAAATTCGCATCTAAAGCTGCCATTAGTGGCACCAACTTTGGATCCATTAAAGGGGTTTTAATGTGTGAGGAGGGATCTGACACGACCGCAGCGATAGTAACTTCACTTCCGGTTCCAGCCGTTGTTGGAATAGCAAAAAGCGGCGCTGGCATTCGCCATACCTTCAATAGTCCAGCTAATTTTTTTATTGGCCGTTTATTGGTAACTTTCGCAGCGATGACTTTTGCACAATCCATTGCAGAGCCGCCACCCAAAGCTAATATGCCCTCACAATGAAAACGATGATAAGCCTCTAGACCGCTCTCTACCTGATCATAGGTAGGATCGGGCTTAACTTGCGAGAAAACATCTAACTGTAAATCGAGTTGTGCTGCAGCCTCAAGCACCTTATCTACAATACCGACTTGGACTAACCCTTCGTCGGTAACTAACAAAACGCGTTTAAATCCCAGCTCGGTCATCGATTCTAATAGCTCATTCATCGAACCAGGGCCGGAAAACAAGGTTGGTCTCGGCATAGGAAGGATAAGGGCTGCTATTTTTAACCCAGCGGTGTAACTCCGATATAAACGATGCTTCAACATACGAAATCCTTTTCATTTAGAGCTATCATTCTAGCTACTTTTACTACCTATGCTTACTTTGCAATCACACATTTTCAATAAACTTATCTCACTAAAAGGGCTAGCATCGCTGGGAAACCGTACCATTTTATTATCTTCCCTCAACGACATGAGCTACAGAGAAAATGTTTTCAACGACGCTCTATTGTCATGTAGTTAACAAGCTGCTTTCCCTATTACTCTGTTAGTTACAGAGCAAGCCTCGAAGAAGTCTTCTTATTTTTTGCCTTCAAAAGCAACAATATGAATTCTGTTAATCAGACATCAATACCGTGTGTCTCTGGTTGAGCCCGAACACGATCTACAAAAATAAAAATAAGAATGCGTTACATCATGATTTATTGTCGTTTTCAAATAAGTCAACAAGAGCAACAATAATCTTTCAAAACTTATACTTAGTTCAAATATCTGACTCTTAACCATGAGCTTCAGGTGATATTATTATGCAACTAGGATTATTATCCCGCCCATAATCAAAACTATGTCTAAACGCCCACCTTTTTGGGGTCTATTCGCTGTCGTACCCAATTTTTCCTATCACCTTCTGATTTGGGTTTAGCGTGGGCTAATTAGCAATGTCGGTATAAACCATGAATCATTCTTGCCATTCCCATACGGACATGGGCTTTGAAGTCGATCTGAAACAAGCACTTATCTGGGTTGCTCGAGCACTCGACTATGTCGGTGTTGATGATACGCACCATAGCCATCGTGTCGCTTACATCGCTTACCAATGTGCTCGGGTCATGAACTGGGAACCAGAAAAAGCGGAGTTTTGCTACTTCGCAGGGATGATCCACGATTGTGGGGTCTCCGAAACACAAGAACATAAAATGTTACTTGAGGAGTTGGTGCCACAAGATGTAAAAACACATTGCTTAAGAGGATACCGAAGCCTCAAGCAGTGTCGTTTGTTACGTCAGTTTGCGACACCTGTTCTTTACCACCATACACATTGGAGTGAACTAAAATATCTTGATTTACCGCCTTTTGAAAAAGAGGTCGCTGCCCTACTCTATTTAGCCGATCGTCTCGATTTTATGCGTTCCAAATACGTCATGAACTGCCACTGTGACATTGTCACACTTCATGAAGAACTAATTGCAGAATGCATCATGGCAAACGCTGGAACTTTGTTTAATCCAGACATGGCTAAGGCAATGGTTAAGCTCGTTATGACCGACGCATTTTGGTTCGCGATGGAGTCTGAAAATATAGAAACCATCGGATTAAACTTTAAAAGCATTGATTGGCTTCAAAAACAGCTCACCATCCAAGATATGAATAGTTTGGGAATGTTTATCGCTCGAATTGTTGACGCAAAAAGCCCATTTACTTATCAACATTCGCAAAAAGTGGCGGAGTTATCTCGGTATCTAGCCATCAAGCTTGGGTTCTGTGAGCACGACCAAGAGATGTTATTTATTGCTGGGTTGGTGCATGATATCGGAAAGTTAAAAACACCAGATGAGATTCTTCATAAAGAAGGCTCTCTTAATAAACAAGAGTATACGCGTATTAAACGCCATACAATTGATACTCAGCTCGCATTACACAAAGTGTTTCCCAACGCTAAAATAGCGGAGTGGGCCTCTAATCATCACGAGCGTTTGGACGGTTCTGGCTATCCTTATCATAAAACAGGAGACGAACTCGATGTACCATCGCGTATTGTCGCGGTTGCCGATGTTTTTCAAGCTCTGTCTCAGGACCGTCCCTACCGAGGACGAATGGCTCAAGCACAAATCGCCGCGATTATGGGCGAGCAAGTCGCTAAACAAGAACTTTGTTCTGACGTCTATGCAGTGCTAGAGCGAAACATGACCGAGTGTTACGAGCTATCAACTAATGTTTAATCGATAAAGGGCGTATCTACGCCCTTTGCTGATTTTGTGCAGGTTGCAAACCAATCATTTTGCAATATCAAGTACATTGTCTCGCACACCATTGATTCTGAACCAACCTGCAATACTGAAACGCTCAGCATTGGTCGGTAAAACCTCATGCGGGAATTGCTCAGATAAGAATAAAAGTAAGCGTCCCGATTGAGGAGGGATGGTTGCTATCTTATTATCATTTAGATCGTAAACCACCAATTCACCTGCATCCTTTTCCGTCCAAGATTCGTTCATGTAAAAAACGGTTGTCAATCGACGGTTTTCATTGCCCTTAAAACAATCTAGATGCTTTTGGTAGAAATCCCCTTCCTCGTACTTGGCAAAGTGAGCTTCATACTCAAAAAGCCCCAGAAACAAGTGACGGTTCACTTCTTGGCGTATTTCTTCCATCTTATCTAAGTAAGAAGTAACCGCGTGCCCCATATTGGGCGATAACCATTGAATTTTGTCACTTCGAATTGACTCAATACGTGTCACATCGTCATTACGACCAATACGCGCTTTTTTCCAGTTACTTGGAATGCAGTCTCGTAATTGAGTCACTTCTTGTTCAGAAAGAAAATCATCCCAGATGTAGTAGCCATGGGTTGCTAACGCATCGATCATTTTATCCATTATTGTCGTTCACTCATATTAGTTGGGCGGTCTATATAAAAAATCTTCAACCCCACAACAAATGCGATTTTTTGTCGAAACGACAACAAAATAAAAAGAGAGTAAAAATAGGTGATGACGAATATAAAAATGCCGCTCATATGAGCGGCAATATCTTTTATTATTGACGAGCTTCTAATCTGGTTGGATGAACTCGCAACGGACTAAGACGTTTAATAGTCGG
>NZ_JADDYG010000730.1:8109-8812 GCF_015163535.1 Vibrio sp. OPT46
ATGCCGCTCATATGAGCGGCAATATCTTTTATTATTGACGAGCTTCTAATCTGGTTGGATGAACTCGCAACGGACTAAGACGTTTAATAGTCGGGCGTTGTTTGTTTTTTAACTGGATATGACAAAGTTCCAGAATTAAGCCGAATGCCATCGCAAAATACACATAACCTTTGTTGATATGAATTTCGAAGCCTTCTGCCATCAATAAACCACCTAACAAAACGAGGAATAACAAAGCAAGTGTCTTAAAACCAGGGTAACACGACACCAGGTTATTGATTTTTTCGGCTGTCATGACCATCACGATAGCAGAAGAAACAATCGCTGCGACCATAAGTGGGACATCACTTGTCAAACCAACGGCGGTTATCACCGAGTCCATCGAGAATACAGCATCCACGGCAACAATCTGCAACAGAACTACCGCTAAACCAGTACGGGCGTGAGTTGAGTGAGCCGACTCGTTGTGATTTAACCAACTCCACAACTCTTTCAGGCTTTTAGCCAAGAGGAATGCACCACCCGCAATCATGATAACGTCTCTTCCGGTAAACGCATGGTTCGCCAAAGAAAATAGCGGTTGAGTCAGTTGCATGATCCAAGAAATTGAAAACACTAAACCAATACGAGCAATAACAGCAAGACCAATACCAAGGTTTCTTGCCAGCTTACGTTGGTGCAGCGGCAGTCTTTCACATAAGAC
>NZ_JADDYG010000730.1:8822-19374 GCF_015163535.1 Vibrio sp. OPT46
TTGGTTCGCCAAAGAAAATAGCGGTTGAGTCAATTGCATGATCCAAGAGATTGAAAACACTAAACCAATACGAGCAATAACAGCAAGACCAATACCAAGGTTTCTTGCCAGCTTACGTTGGTGCAGCGGCAGTCTTTCACATAAGACAGAGATAAAAACGACGTTATCAACGCCTAAGACAACTTCAAGCGCAAACAAAGTGGCGAAAATAGCCCAAGCTTCTGGTTGCATAAAAAGTTCTAGCATGAGTATGTCTCCAATAATAAGAAGACATATGGTGAAGGATTTTGTCGACTAAAGGGGTCGTCCATTAATTATTTATACCTTTGTTACTGAGGGATCATGAGTAAATCACCAAACAATCAACAAAACAATATCTATTTTAATTAACAAGGAACAAGTTTAATTCGTGTACAAATCAATCAACTCCTCCAAATTGATTAAAATTACATAGAAGCTTTAGAATTGAATAAATGAAAGCATTAAAGTCCAACAAAACTAAGATAAATTTCTAGACTTATAAGCACCATCAACCCTTATGCAACCCATTAAATGCATTGAGCTCAAAGAGAAACAGGCGTGTTTCCGAGATAAACAATAGTAAAAATTTGTTTCATGCTGATATACTGCCAAAAATCATAAGAAACCATGCTATTTATGGACTACATTGCTCTTTCGCGTATAAGCCTTAAACATCTAACTGTTTTACATATGTTGTTAACCACTCACAGCGTCACACTTGCGGCAGAACGCTTGTGTGTAACACCATCGAGCGTCAGTAAAACGCTCGGACAGTTGCGCGAAACGCTAAAGGATGACCTTTTTTATCGTGATGGCACTCGCTTAGTGCCGACAGCATTTGCGCTGCATATAGGCCCATCAATCCATGGCATACTCTCCAGTATGAATGGGTTATTACATCAAGGCTCTTTTAATCCGGCTTACTATCAAGGTAGTTTTTCATTAGCAATGCGTGAAAGTTCGTTTGAGCTCTTTGCGCCAGTTCTACAGCACTTGTCCCAACAACTGAGCAATCACGCGCACTTGAATGTCCATGCGAAAGAGGAAATGAGCTTCGATGCATTAGCAAGAGGTCAAGTGGATTTTTTGTTGCTTCCTCACGATCTCAGCCAACCACCCACACAAAATAAAGACTTGGTCTGGAAAACCATTTTGAAAGACGAAATGGTTTGCTTAATGAGAGCATCGAACCCACTCGCTGAGCAACCCCTATCTGTTGAAAGTTACCTTTGTGCAAGACACATCGGTATTCATGATAAAGATCTGTCACAACCTTATTTTGAGCAAAATCTCACCCAAAGGCATTCAAAGCGAAACTTGGCCATGCGTGTAGCCGACTTTGGTTCAGCTGCGGTGATGTGTCAGCACTCGGATTACTTGTTCACATGCTCCAAGCTTTGGGCAAGAGCGGCAATGCAAGCAAAAGGTTTGGTTGAACAAGCTCTTCCATTCGATTACGGACAGGTAGCCTACAGCCTCGTTTGGAACAAAGCGAGCTTAAACGATCCCGCTTTAAAATGGTTACAGCAACAATTACTCGACGCCTGCGCCATGTTAGATGCCTGTGATGCGTAAGCATAGATAAACAACGGTACTACGTGAGTACTGTCGGCACGGTGATAGGGTTACTCACGTAGCATCGAAGCTCTGATTTTAAGCGTTCGATATCATGATGAGAGCACGTATCCCAAGTTAACGCCTCCCCCACTACTCCGTGATGCTGAAAGGCATTTAAACGGATAAGCACCGATTCAGGAAGAGTACTCAAGTAACGTCCAATTGCTACGATTTCTATATCTAAATCACTTTTTTGGGGAATATGCAGTAAGCGGACCTCGTACAATTTTTCGTGTTCAACTAGGTATTGAAGGGTTTTAAATACACGATGATTATCACGCCCAGTTAGCCACTGATGCGTCTCCGTCTGCCACGCTTTCAAATCGATCATTGCGCCATCCAGAAAAGGTAGAATACGCTGCCAACCAGCAACCGCTAAAGAACCGTTACTGTCGATGAAACAAGAGAGGTGCCGTAATTCAGGATCTTGTTTTATCCCTTTAAACAGCTCAATAATGAAAGGAAGTTGTAAGGTAGATTCCCCACCGGATACTGTAACACCACTGATGAAAAAGCGATGCTTGCGTATCAAATCGAGCATTGTTACTACAGAGTAGTCAGTAATTTTTGGATTAGATTGGTTCTGACATATCTCTATACAATGATCGCAGTGGGTGCACTCCTCTTTAAGCCAAACAACGTTGTTGTTTTCGTCGAACTTCAATGCGCCTGCTGAACATTCACTCACACACTCACCACAATGATTACAATGGTTTATCGTGTGAGGATTGTGGCAGTTCAAACACTGATAGTTACAACCCTGTAGAAAGATGACTAGACGATTTCCTGGCCCATCAACACAAGAGAAAGGAAGGATACGAGTGACTTTTGCCAAAAGGCTTCCACTTCGTCTAGACATCTTGTTCTTTCCTAAACCGAACTTATGCCTGCGTGTAAGTCGGTGTTACTTCATGACTCACCACACGTGGCGAGCGTTCTAAAATTTTGGTATTTTTTGCTGCTTCTGCACCTAGAAACGTCGTGTTGGTTCTCGAACCTTCTTCATCATATTTCGCAACATCTGAAAGTTTGATCATGTAGCCTGTCACGCGAATTAAGTCATTTGAAGTGACATTCGCGGTAAACTCACGATAACCAGCATTTAGTGCCCCTTTACATAAATTGAACATCGCTTCTGGGTTAGATTTCACCGTTTCATCAATCGTCAAAATATCGCTGATACCCGCACGATAATACTGATGATGCTTCGTCGTTGCTTGTACATAAGTGACAGGGTCTGGCTCAGCACCATAAGGCAGACGTACACCTGGCGTAACATCATGATCTAAGCTAATGCCGCCTTGTGCATGTAAGAGCGCTTTGCCATCTAAACCATATTTCACCGGGGTTGAGTCCACCAGTTTAGCCAGTGTTGCTGAAACATCATGAGCAAAAGTATTTGCTCGATCATTTTTTCCGTATCGCCCTATTTGCCCTTCTTTTTCAAATAGAAGGTTTACCGCTTCGGCCATGCCGTACACGCCATACATTGGCGCGAAATAGGACTCTTTTATCAACCCTTCTTGCGTCAAAAAGCCTTGAAAGAAGTTCGATTTTTCATGCAAGTGCGTGCTTCTTGCGTTTATGAGCTCGACCATTAATCGATGGTAAGAAGGCAACGCACTGTTTAAGAAGTCGTTACAGTCTGATGCTCGTTTTGCAACTTCTTTTAAATTCATTCGCACCAATGTGTTCGAGCCACCTGCTAATGGAAGCGAGTTGTAGCAACTTACAATACCAAAGCGTGAGCCGTTGTAGGCTTTCGCGTGCATTGGGTAATTGGCAATATGCGGTTTACTGCATTCACAAATATTCTGTGTCGCTTGACGAAGTAAATCATCAGGTGTAACTGTCTCGTCGTACATAAAGGTGAGATTCGGTGCGATCTGCTTGAGCTCCGCATCTACTTTTAAAACAGTGCGACAAATAATGTTGTCTGTCGGTCCGACATTCACATGCATAAACGCATCTGGCAATGTGCGATCCAGCATGACCCAAAAATGTTTTAACTTTTTGTAAATCTGGCTCTCTGTTAGGTCGCCTATGTAAGGCAACAAGACATCATCTAACTGACCTAAGTAAACCGGAATGTTCGTTACCGAAGGAACATGATGGTAAATGATGGTCAGCATGTTCAACGCATCATCGAAATCATCAGCCGGAGACAACTCTAGATAGTCTGAGCCTTGCGATAGAAATTTAGCGTAATCAGGCAACACGTAGCGAGGTTTAAACGGTGCATGACCTTCAAACATATCGCAGATGATGCCTTCATCCATTGCTTGTCTCAGTGATGGAGATACGGTCATATAAGGAATGTACGATTCCGCCTCTAACGCTAAAAAACTCGACTTCTGTTTTGGAGAAAGACGGACGTCGGTCGCGATATCTAGAAAACGTTGTTGTAGTTTAGAAAGGCTTGTCATCTAAGATATTCCTACAAAGTAACCACAAGCCCACAAGACAAAATACGAGCTCTACCCCTAAAGAGTAACGTGATTTTACTCCTGCTTGACTGTTGCCACTAATGAAAATAAACAAAACGTCTATTTCCATTCTGGAAATAAGACAAAGCTAAATTAGCGCATTCCAACTTACTATATGGGAAAACCTAACTGCGTACCGAAATCTGTCTTATTTATCGGTTTGCCGTCGACAACATCACGCCTGCACCAATAAATACTCCACCAGTCAAACGATTGAACAACTTGGCCCTTCCAGCGACAAACAACCAATCGGAGGCTTTTACCCCTAACAATGCATAAAATGTTAGCCAGCTAAGCTCAAAAACCACAAATGTAGACGCGAAAATCGCGTATTGAGCCAGTAGCGGTGCGGAAGGTTCAATGAATTGAGGAAACAAAGCGGTGAAAAAGACTATCGCTTTGGGGTTACTAGCGCCAACAATGAAACCACTAGTGAACGCGCTGAACGCTGTCGCGGAACTTTGAGTCGTTGCCGTTTTATTAAAATCTGTCTGAGATGAGCGCAACGCTTGAATACCTAACCAGATTAAATAAGCGGCGCCACACCATTTGATAATATTAAAAACTAACTCAGATGAAGCAATGACAACTCCCAGCCCGGTAAATGAGAGCGTAAGGACGATCGTAATCGCAGATAAACTGCCAAGCGCAGTCATGAAAGCAATACGAAACCCACTACTCACTCCTTTACTTAAACACAACAGTGAGCTTGGTCCTGGTGAAGCTGTGAGCACGAGAATGGCAAGAGTGTAAAAAATCCATGTATCTATTTGCATTGGCATCCCTTCCAGCAAAATGAGGTTTATAGCCCATTGTGTATAGAACTATTTTATCGCCCGGTTTCTATCCATGAAGCCGAGGTCTTAATAACCATCTTGCATCTAAATAACTTAGAAAAAATTAATAGATAGTTATGCAAATAAAATACGATCTACATGCAAGGATGTAAAGCCTGTTGTATAAGCTTATCTATTTCTCTTAATCATAAAAAGGCTTAGGATCGATCTCTAACGATGAAGGCGCTATCGCTCTTTCAATTTTGTACGCACTCGTTTTTAAGTCCACCATCGTGACATCAGTGTATCGTTTATACTTGCGGGAGTAGAAACATTTCACTTCTGGCTTTAATGCTTGAGATTCATTTGAAGACCAAACAATACCAACACGCCCATCGTTCAACTCGACAATAGAGCCTACGGGGTACATCCCAATGCAATTAATGAATTTGTAAACTAAGTCGGCGTCTAAATGAAATGGCGTTAGACTCAACAAGATTTTAAACGCTTCGGCAGAACTCATGCCTTTTTTGTAACAGCGATCAGCCGTTAGCGCATCGTAGATATCTACAATACAGCTCATACGGCCGTGAATTGGAATCTCCTCCCCCTTCAAGCCTCTAGGATAACCATTGCCATCTAACTTCTCGTGGTGCATCAAACAAACATCACGGCTTACGTCACTAAGTCCTTTTACGTGAAGGATAATCTCACCTGCGAACACTTGATGTAGCTTCATATGTTCAAATTCTTCAGGCGTTAGCTTCGCTGGCTTGTGCAAGATCTTATCATCGACTTTAATTTTACCTACATCATGAATAATGCCACCTACAGCAAGCTGTTTTAGCGTTGGCTTATCCAAGCCCAAGTACTTACCGAATGACACTAAAAGACAAGCGACATTGACGGAGTGTTCCAATAAGTAAGAGTCTTTTTTTCGGAGTGCAGAGACACACTGCAACGCATCTGAGTCAATCAAAACACTTTCAATGACATCGTCAGCCCAAGCTTCTACTTCATCAACTTCAATGATTTTTCCTTCAAAAGTTTGATTCAATAGTTTCTGCGCCAAATCTTTTGCTTCGGCGATCAGCTTTTTGGCTCGCTTGTGTTGGATGTCTCTCGAACGATAAGTTCGTTGACCCCTCTTAAAATCTGAGTGTTTCTGCTCTCTCGTCTCTTTAGTGGCATCAGTTGATTCATCTACAGGCTTGAAGACACACTGCTGCGAAGATAATGTTTGATCTACCCAAACATACTTTACGCCACTTGTAGCAAGCTTCTTAATGCCTTCAGGGCTAGATATCCGCCCTGCATTGGCTAAATTGACGCGCTTGTTGTGCTCTATCGCGGTAACAAACATACCAACGCCGATATCAGCGAGCGCAATTTTGATTGAATTTTTCGGATCGTACTGCATATAAAGAAGGCTTACTCGATATTAACGTCCGCATTATAAGAGATTTGATTACTTGGCGTGATAATAAATTTGAATTGATTACAATTAATGAGCATCCTGTCAATTAATAATCGGTCGCGCTCATTAAGTCCTTTTTGTTATTATGGTTTTATCCAAGATAACATATATACAAATGACGTTAGAAAACAGCACATTGATACCGACACAACTGAAAATAACTTTAGGATAATTATTCATAAATATTTATAGATTGCGGACGGCATCAATAACTGTATTTTATAAATGATTTTTACTGTTGACTATTTTTTATAAATGTCGATGATTAGCCGCCTAATCTTAGTATGTTATTAACCTAGTAGCGCATAAAATGATAGCCAAACAATTTGAACTGACACTTTTGTGATTGTAATGTACGCCAGCAGATCAACTCTATGTTATCAACCCCAACACTCATCTCTGATGCTAAAAGGCTCGAGGAGGAAATATCTTGACCACCATATTTGACCAACAAGTCTCAGATAGTGACCGAGAGTTCCTAAAAATCGTCGAAGAACGATTCATTCATATCTTCGATGTATTTAACGAAGGCCTCTTTTACATGGATGAGTTTGGCACCATGGTATTTTATAACAAGGGCTTTTATGAGCAGCTTGGTATCAACGCTGGTCGAATCAGCTTAGAGCAATGGTTAGACCTTGTTCACCCTCTCGATCGAGAAAGACTCTCCACTCGGGTCGATGCTCACATCATTACCAACAACACGAGGGTCACAACGACCTACCGCGTGCGTAAACCCAATGGACAGTACGTCTGGATTGAAGGCGTAGCCATGACCAAAGAAACAGAACATGGTCATTATATGGTTGGTAGCCACCGTGATATTTCTGAACGCAAGCTGATGGAAAGCTACATTCATCAAGTCGCATTTCATGACAATGCGTCAGGTATGGCTAATCGCGCCCATCTCTTGCTGGATATTGAAGATAGTGTGCGAGCCACTGATTCTTGTGCATCTATCTGTTACATTCAGATAGAAGAGATTAAATCTTACTTAAATCAATATGGCAGCGAGTTGGTCGATGGGTTAGTGGAAAAATTGCTACAAACTCTCAGTCACCTACCTTCTCCAAATAGTTCTGTATATCGCGTACATGATGATGACTTTGCGATTTTGATTCACGATGAATGCTCGGTAGAAACGCTGCAAAGTTACGCCGAAAGTTTAAAGGAAACCTACCACGAGGCAGTGATTGAAGAGGGCCAATACTTAGGAAGTAACATTAGTATTGGTTTGTATCCTTGCATAGATCCAAGTCACTCAGCAGAGGAAATATTACGTAAAGCAGCACGAACTTGTCAGTACGCAAGCGAACAGAATAAAGACCGTGTTGCGGTTTACAGTGAGAAAACTCAGCATGCCGTAGACCGTTATTTCTTTATTGAGCAAGGTCTAAAAAGTGCACTTGAAAAACAGACATTAAGCGTTAAGTTTCAGCCAATTATTGACGCCAAAAGCTCAAAAGTAGTGAGCTTCGAATCTCTGGTTCGCTGGCGTAGCAAAGAGTTTGGCGAAATTTATCCAGACGAATTCATCCCCGTCGCAGAGAACAAAGGTTTGATTGTCGAGCTCGGATATCAAGTCTTTGCCAAAGCGTGTGAATTTATCAAAAACTACCGTGAGCGTTACCAAAACCAAGTTCGTGTAAACGTGAATGTTTCTGTACTTCAGTTAATGAATAGTGAATTCCCTGCGCGAATTAAAGCCATGGCGGATGAGGTTGGTGTCGATCCTGAGTCTATTGTGTTGGAACTAACAGAAACGTTTATTTTGGATAATAATCAGACAGCCATTGCCCCTCTGAATACCCTCAGGGAACTAGGATTTGCACTCTCTCTGGATGACTTTGGATCTGGTTACAGTTCATTAAATAGCTTCTTCGACCTCCCGATGACACAAATCAAAATTGATAGGTCGATGGCGTGGAAAACACTAACCAACCGCTCTTCACAAGAATATCTGAAGTTTCTTATCACTATGTGCCAGGAAAATAATATTGAAGTAGTGATTGAGGGAATTGAAGACGCCAAAATGTGTGAATTTTTTACCGAAATGGGCGTCGATTATCTGCAAGGTTATTGGTTCTCTAAGCCACTTTCTGTTGCCAGTGCAAGCCGCTATTCGTTGAGTTAAGCATACTAGAGCAATATTCCGCACGGCCACGTTAAACATGCTGAACTATTCACTATAGATTTCAGACACTAACTGGCCGTGACGAAAACAAAGCTTAATGCCCCCTATTAACGTAGGCGTTCAAACACAACACTCTGATCTAAATGCTCGTGATACTGAGTGTAATCTAAGCCCACATCAAAGATATATTGGGTCACCAAGTTTCTAACACACTCTATTAATTGGCTTGCTTGCCATGGTTTTTCAAAGTAGCGGTCAATGCCTGCGGAGTTGATCGCATTAATCGTATCGGTGTGCGTCGCTTGCCCGGTAAGAAGCACTTTCCTCGTAAAGCCAAAACGACCGTCTTTTGATACATCGGTCAGCAGTTCTACTCCCGTTTTACCTGGCATCACATGATCGGAAATAATCAATGCGATCATCTCGCCTTCTGCATCAAATTCATCCATCAGTTCTAGAGCCTCACCTGCTGATTCGCAGTCTTCGACATTCAACCATTGATTTAACGGCTCTAAATCTTGTAGAACCGCGCTTAGTACCTCTCGTTGGTCATCAACGCAAATTACATTAAGCTTCTCCATGTTCACCCTCTACTGGTAACTTGATTCTAAAAATCGTTTTTTCACTGTCGCTCTTTACCACAATAGAGCCGTTATATCCGGCGATAATGCGCTTTACAATCGACAGACCTAACCCTAAACCAAACGACAAGCCCCCCTTTTTAGTGGTGAAGTTTGGCCGGAAAATTTTTCTACGTGTCGCTTCATCAATTTCTGGTCCGTTGTTAGCAATCGTGACCAAAATTTTACCCTTACTCTCCCGAGTATGTATTTCGATACCGGGTTTCTCCGTTTCACCAAGTGCATCGCACGCATTCTTTAAGATATTTACCCAAACTTGGACGAGTTCGGTTTGAGAACCAATAAAAGCAGGTAAATCCGCAGGGCTAAAACGAACACTCACTCGTCTTAAGTCACTTTGCAATAGAGCCAAGGCGCGATTGATTGAATCATTGATGTTAATCGCTTCATCCAAGTCGATATCCGTGCGCCCCAATTGTTTTACGGATCGCACAATGCCAACGGTATGTTTAGAAGCGATGCGTAAGTCATGGAGATCTCGCCCCATTTGCCAGAAACGTATCGCTTCTTCTGGTCTTTTTAGCCAATGTTCCGAAAGGAAATTATTTGGAACGGCACGTGCAAGATCACGAGCAACCTCCTTGGTTAAACCGTAGTATTTTTCGAAGTGGCGCCCCCGCTTTCTCGCTTCGCTAGAAGAGACTTTCTGCCCTTGCATTAAACCAAAATCAAAAAATTGACTCGCTTCCGGATGAACTTCTTCAAGCAGTTCCATGATAACTGTCTCTAGCCGTTCTGATTTACTGCTTACAACGCCTATCGCATTGTTCAACTCATGAGCAATACCCGCTGCAAGCTGCCCCAACGTTGTCATTTGCTCTGCGGTATGAAGCTTTTGTAGTGCTTTTTCTTTAGCCAATGCCTCTTGCATTGCGCGCCGTTGACGACGAGATAATTCGTTAACCATCACAGGCATAAATTGTGTCGTCAATGGTCCGTATGTCGCCTCTTCCACGGCGGGCGTATCGCGCTGTATCCAAGCCAATTCAACATCGGTTTGAGCAATCACTGTCGAAGAGGCAGTCCACGTACCAGAAAAGAAACTGTGTACGCCAATAAACGCACCTTGAGACGCAGAAAATACCTGGATCGGTTTCTTGTCATCTTCCGCGTAATAGCCCGCCAGCTCTCCCGAAAGCACATAGTACAAGCGATCGTTGTAGCCTGCTTGCTCAATAAGCACCGACCCGGATAAAACCGTTAATCGGCGTTCAAGGTGATTAAAGTAGCGTTGTACTAACGCGTCTAACTTCGTTTCGTACATGGGTTATCCAATATGCCCAACAGTATGTAAAATCCACACCATCACAAAACTGAGTAATACGCCAATCACGCCTAGCACGGCACCGATACGAGCCATTTGGCCGCTCTCGACATGCCCTGTTGCATGAGCTAACGCG
>NZ_JADDYG010000730.1:19430-25469 GCF_015163535.1 Vibrio sp. OPT46
TTTGGTGGCGTACTGATTGGTAACGACATACCGAGTGAAGCGGCAAATGTCACGACCAAGATTAGAGTAACTTCACCGCCGAGAGGCGTTAGCGAAGCCATAGAAGTACCCAGCGCAGCCATAATCGGCATCAGCAAGTTTGCGGTGGCTGTATGCGACATAAAGTTTGCCATTAACAAGCACAAGAAAGCCGCACCAAACAAGACAACATATGGCGAGAACTGATCAAACGGAATGCTGTGTACCACCAGCTTCGCAAGCCCGGTTTTATCTAGAGCAAGGCCCAGAGCAATACCGCCTGACACCAACCAAAGCACATCCCAAGAGATTTTCTTCAAGTCTTCTTTGTTGATGATGCCCGTCAATGAGAACACTGCGACCGGAATTAATGCTACTGTGTAAGAATTCATTCCATGTGCAGACCCCATCAACCAAAGAATAATCGTGCCGGCAAAGGTGACGTAAACCATTATTGCTTTGGGTGTTTTCAAAAACTTGCTTTTAATGTTCAGATCGATGGTGGTTTGTTCGGCTTTATACAAAAAGCCAATCAGAAACCAGGCTAACGCCATCATCACAATAACAAATGGCACACCAAATACCATCCATTCACCAAACGTAATTAAGTTGTCACCAACCAAATATTTTAGGGCGATGGCATTCGGTGGCGTGCCGATTGGAGTACCAATGCCACCAATGTTGGCTGCAACAGGAATACACAAGGCGAATGCAATTCGACCTGGGTCTTTAGGCCCGAAAACCGCTATCACAGGGGTTAAAATGGACAACATCATCGCTGTTGTTGCGGTGTTTGACATAAACATGGAAAAAACAGCGGTGATCAGCATCAACCCCAGCATAACGAACTTTGGCTTTTGTCCAAATGGTTTGAGTAACACTCGGGCTAAGTTGACATCTAACCTGTACTTTGTCGCCGCCATAGCCAAAAAGAAACCGCCGAGGAAGAGCATGATAATCGGACTAGCGAAGGTCGCCATTATCTCGTTGTATTGTAATAGCTCACCAAAATGTGGCTGCCCTTCTTGCAAACGAAAGAGCACAATACCTTTATTTGATACAAGCAATAGCTCTAGGACAATGATCACAACCGAAGTGGCGTAGATTGGAATTGGCTCGAATACCCAGCAAAGTGCGGCAAGCAAGAAGATTGCAATCACTCTTTGCTGGACGATAGTAATGCCATCAAATGGGAACGCAGAGAGAGGCATCAACCAAACAAGCAATGGTATCAATGTTGGAACAACGTATTTGAGATAAGGGCGCATAGTACTACTTCTCTTCCTGAGATGGTTAGCCAGACACATTTGGCGTTTGGAACGCTATTACCCGCCGCAAAACCAAAACTTTCAGACTGTTTTTAAGCCTTCAGAGACGAAATGCGGTAATGGCGTTCCAGAGAAGATTATGTACACTGTTTTCAAACAAAACGTTGGTGCGAGATCAATGAACTCGTTTTCACATTGGAAAACATTTTATATCTGTGTTCAAGCTCACTATTTAAGTTAAATATACTTTTCCATCATAAAGTTAGTTAAGGTTTCTCCCCTAACCTCAACATGTTGTCGAGACTTAACTGTGAAACCCATTTTCTCGTAAAAAGGTCGGGCGGTAATACTCACTTCAGAATACAGTCGTTTTATCCCCTGTACATTCGCCTGTGAACAAAGAAAAGACATCAAATCACGACCAACACCTTGTCCTTGGTATTCATGATGGCAAAAGAAATGATCAATCAAGCCGTCACCTTGCAAATCACAATAGCCAACGACCTGCCCTTCTATCTCCGCGACGTAGGGTTGAATATCGTCCATTTTGCGTTGCCACACATCGAGGTCAAAATCTGATGGTGCCCAAGCGGAAACTTGTGATTCCGTATAATCACGACGATTAATGATTCGCACAGTATGGTAAAAGAGTGCCCACAGTGTTGGGGCATCCTCGGTGCGATAGCAGCGTATTGAGAGCATCAATTTCCTCATTCTTATTCAATAAATACTAAGCATTAACGCAAAGTGATACTAGTGAACTCATCATTTTCAATGCCAATCACTAAAGGCTTCCCAATCTGATCACTGTTCATCAGTACGGTTGTATTCAGCTCTCGGCTTGATCTGCGTATTTTGCTTTTTCTTATGATATGAACATTCACAATATAATCGGAATACTCCTTTATGATTCCTCCGGAAAATTCTACGTGCTCACTTTCATTGTCTCGGACAACATGAAATTTTCGATTGGCTTGAATATCAGTACTGATGGAGGAGTCACCATAGTTCAGCACAACGGACGTTGGTTCGCTATCTTGATTGGCAAAACAGCCAAATGCGAACATGCTTAATGCGAGTATACTTTTTGATTTAAACATTAATTATTCTATTTCTAGTTATTTTTCTACTATTTGCATGACCAAACAGCACTTGTTCTGTGAGCGCCTATTGTGCCATAGCTGAGCGCTGACTCTAAACGCGCAAAAAGATGAGCGATGAAAATTCCGCCCAAAACAAGCAAATGCGAGACAATGTGAGGGTCCCAAACTCACTCAATCAGTCAAAGTCCACTGTAAACCTCTGTTTTTTTAATGTTTTTAATTCATGTGGCCGTGTAAGAAATACATACAACCTCTTACTTTTTCATACGCAACTAGACGAATCGTTCGAGAAATACGACATCGTCTATGCCAGATGTTACAAATCGGCTTACCTTATTATTACGTATGAACTGGAATTATGGCACTAACTTCCCTCTCTCTTTTAATAAGGAGAGGATTTCAACTATCAGACTTGCCACGTTTTTATAGCTAAAATCAATATAGCGTTACCAGCATCGGTTGGTCTAGGAGCAATAAATGAAAGACCCTCTCAACTTTACTCACCTTGTAAAAATTTGGCTCATGTCAATCGCGGTTATGCTGGGTGGATGCACTCAAGGAGATTGGCGTACCGCAAGCAGAGAACCTGCGGGTATCGCACCCGATCCTTCCAATGTCAAGCATGCTGTGATTGAGTTTTACGCCGCAGACGCGTTTGGTTGGCGAGGCTGGTTTGCCGTTCATACATGGTTTGCAATAAAGCCTGAAAATGCGAACGAATATACAGTGTATGAAGTAGTCGGCTGGAGAGTGAATCGCGGACAACCCGCTCTATATCAGTACCAAACTGGGACGCCAGATCGATATTGGTATGGTGCAAAACCAGAAAAGATCCTCTCCATACAAGGTGAAAAGGCCCGCCAGCTTATCCCTAAAATACAAAGTGTGATTAACCAATACCCTTGGGCTGAAGAATATACGCTGTTTCCAGGGCCAAATAGCAATACATTTCCGGCTTGGGTGGGTAAACAAATTCCAGAATTAGAGCTGAACTTGCCGTTTCGCGCAATTGGTAGCGGTTACGCCAGCGATTAACAGCAAAGGTTAGTCACTGGCTCGTTTTATGTTCAGCATAAAGCGCAATATCTATTGTGCGTCGTCACCCAACTCCGTTCTATTTCTTCCATTATGTTTCGCTTTATAAAGTGCATTATCGGCGTCTTTCATTACTGCTTCAATTGGTGTGTCATTGCCTTTCCAGTGAGAAACGCCCAACGAAACCGTGACCTTACCAACCACCTGGAAGTCATGTTGTTCCACGTTGTGTCTAATACGCTCTGCAACATCCATAGCGTGGTTTACGTCTGTTTTTTCCAAAAACATCATAAACTCTTCACCGCCAGAACGACACAGGTGATCATTAGAGCGAGCTTGGTCTTTCATTAACTGCGCAAACTCTCTAAGTAAATTGTCACCCACGTCATGGCCATAGTTATCGTTTACGCTCTTAAAGTGGTCAATATCTAGCGCCAAAACAGAGAACGCGGTATTTTCCTGCTTAAACAAACCAAGAACTTTATCTAATCCACGTCGATTCAATAATCCAGTCATCGAATCTGTTAATGTATCCAGTTGCAGCTTATCAATGGTTTTTGACACGATACCAAATGCTTTAAGAAAGCTAAGCTTCAAATGTGAGACCTCAAAATACCAAGACTTAACCAGTTTGAGATCATCGATAGAGGATGAATGTTCTTCGACACCTCGCACAGCACCCGCTAACTGCCAAAGTGGTCTAGAAATAAGAAGGGACAAGAACCAAATTAGCAACAAAGTTAATAAACCAATTGGAATCGACTTAAGGAAAACATTCCACATCTGTTCATCTAGCACAGATAACGTCATCGATTTCGGGCGCTGAGCAACAATTCCCCATCCTGATGACTTTACTGGTGCATAACCAGCAAGCATTTCGACGCCGCGAGAGTTAACAATTTCTTTGTTACCGCTCTGCCCCATCGTCACCGCTTTGATTACCTCATTATCGTCGATTACTTCACCAACTCTCGACTGATCTGGGTGATAAATCAGAGTGTTACTCTCATCGACAACGTAAAGGAAAGAACCATCTTTGTATGCGTGCTGGCTGAGTAACTCTGCAAGAATATTTTCTTTTTCTAGATAAATAGTGCCGCCGATATAACCTAAATATTCATTAGATTGAGAAAATATAGGGTATGAGATGGTTAACAAGTAATTTCCAGCTGGCGATATAAATGGTTCAGTAACAACCGGTGCTTGAGCGTTTAAAGACTGGCGTTTTCTTTCACCCACTAACCTTACACCTTTCACCTGAAGTGTTTCAGGGGATACAGAAATAATAACCCCTTTTGCATTAACGACAACCACAGAGTTAAATGATTTGGTTTGCGTTCTTAATCTCTCAGCCTCTTTATCAAGAAGCTGAGCGTCATGCATCTTGTCTTTTAGCACGTTCGCACTGTATTTTAGCTGCGACATTGAGCTTTCTATGAAAGAGTCTGTCATTTCAGACATTTTTTGGGCGTAAACACGGTTTGATTCTAACGTGTTATTGATGATGAGATCCCTTTGAACACGATAAATCGAGTAGAATGCGTTGATCAAAGTGACAAGCACACTGAACACACATAGGGTGACAATAAGATTTCTAAGATTGAGTTTTTCTTTTCTTCTAAAAGACATTGCCAATGGCCAACTTTGAAGGCTTTCTATATGAATGAGCGTATAGGTTATATGAAATTGATTTGATTTTCAGGTAGTAAGTTGGGATCAATGTTAATATTTGCTCACATTAAAGAACACTTTATGAGCTAAAAAGAGAATTCAGTAGCACGATAAAGAAACCGTGCTACTTTCATATTTGGCGTTTAAGAGGGTTTTGTCTCTGTCATCGTTTTTAATATATCCACAACTAGCTGATGATCATCTAACTGCGGTAAACCCGATACCGTCACAACCCCAACCAAACCAGACCCAGAAAGCCGAATTGGAAACGCGCCACCATGAGCGCAGTACTCACGAGCATCGAGATGAGGCTGATTTTCGAAATCACGTTGCTTTTGCTTGTTGTACAGAGAAAGATAGTAAGAGCTGTGGCCATACCTTAATACTGAGTTTCGCTTCCTACGGACCCAATCTACATGATCAGCGCAGGTTCCTGCCATCGCGTATTGAAATAGCGTTTGTCCAAAGCCGTAAACCTCAATAGCAACAGCCGCGCCGCGAGCTTCAGCCTCTTCTTTTAGAGCGAGGCCGATAGACCACGCAATATGGTGATTAAATTCCGCCAACTGAAGTTCATGCTCTTGCAGGGCCACGAGTTCAAGCGTCAAACTCATGGTTTCACCTGAATCGTTTTACCCGTTTTACTGCTTTCCAATGCCATCTCAATCAGAGCGATATTCTGTACTGCTTGAGCGGCAGGAACCGGGTTATCAGTGCCCAAGCGAATGGAGTCTGCCACACCAACAAAGTAAGCTTGGTACGCGCCTCTCTCCGTTTTGATAGTTTGCGCACCGTCTTCGTCGTAACGGACGCCGTATAACGCCTCATCTTCTTCCGACCAAGCATCGTTTTCCGGCAAACGGCCTTCTTTTAAGTAGCCCTCTTGAGGATCTAATCCAAACTTTTCATATTTAGCTTCCGTACCCAATACTTTGTAGCGGAGA
>NZ_JADDYG010000730.1:25651-27737 GCF_015163535.1 Vibrio sp. OPT46
TAAAATACCACCGCCATCTTGAGCCTGCTCTCGCCAGCGTTGACGAACTTCAGGACGGTAGCGATCAAAGTGCGACTCAAACAGCTTTATATCACCTAACTTACCTTGTTCGATAAGAGATTTAACCGTGAGAAAGTCTCCATCCCAACGTCTATTGTGAAAAACGCTCAGCACCAGACCTTTCTCTTCGGCTAATGCGATAAGTTCATTACCATCTTCTATCCGAGTAACAAACGGTTTCTCGACGATGACGTGTTTCCCATTGTTCAACGCACGCTTTGCAAGTTCGTAATGTACGTCATTTGGCGCAGTAATGATTACGAGCTCTGCATCACTATCATCGAGTAAAGTATTCGCATCAGAAAACCACTTAGCATCTGGCCAATCATTTTGAACCGCCTCCTGTTGACGAGAGCTTATCGCGCTCAGCGTTAAATTTGGTAGCGATTTAATGAAGGGTAAATGAAACGTTTTTGCTGAATATCCGTAACCAATCACAGCGGTTTTTACGGGATCGTAAGCCATTCTAAGATTCCTTATTTCGGTGACACAACAATACATTCAATATCATTGTGATCGAGGAGTTGTTGAAAATCTGATTGAGGGGGATGATCGGTAATAATGATGTCGATCTTTGACAAATCACATACGTGGTGGAAATTGTCGCTACCAATTTTTCGGGATTCACAAACGACGATGACCTGCTGAGCTTGAGCAATCATCGCTTGTTTCATTGTTGCTTCTAACAAACTATTTGTTGTCAGCCCTCGGGATGACAATGCACACACGCCAATGAACGCTTTGTTCACGTGATAATGCTGCATTTGCTGCTCTGCTTGCGCCCCTAAAACTGCTCTGGCATAAGGGTCAAAGTGTCCGCCTAAGAAATGAACGTCCATTATGTCGTTTGTTTCAGCAGCAGTCAGCACATCAATGCTGTTAGTGACGACGTTGAGCTTGTTTTCTCCACAATGCGCTTTTCCTGCATAGAGTGGGAGCAGAGACAAAATGGTGCTGGTATCAATAACAAGATGGTCGCGCTCATCCAACAACGCTGCGGCAGCTTGAGCCAGTCGATGTTTAACGTCACTCACGGGTCGACTCGCGTATGCCTCGGTATGGGAAGAGATCGGCGCAAGCATGACACCACCTCGTATTCTTTGTAACCCAGGTTGCTGACTCAACTTAACTAAGTCTCGACGAGCTGAATCTCGCGAGATACCAAAGTACTCACAAACTTCAGACAACGTTACTTTGTTTTGCTGCTCCAGCTTCGCTCTGAGTGCTACGAGTCTTTCTTCTTGTGTCATGACTTAAATTCACTTAAGTGGTTTTAAGTAAACTTGCCACAATGATAGAAAAATTACCAACAAAACCACTTACAACCAACTCAATTGACCAAAGGTTAACCAAAGATAAATGAGCAGCAAGGCAAAACTTCCTAGGACGGTACGTTCACTCAAGCCCACATAGTTAGGCGTATGAAGTTTATTTATACCCATTTAAAACAACTGGCTCATCTAGCCCTAACTTCACTCTATTTATTTTAATAAGCGCTTTTGGTAGTGGAATAAACCCAGCATTTCGTACCTGTTGTGTATTGTTGTCGGTTGTAAGGAGTTCAAATAGCTTTGATTTTGTGATCTTCTGATTGGTGTCGAATTGTTTATTTATATAAACGTAATAGACCACGGAAAGTGGATAGCGAAGAGAATAGATGCAATCTGTGCTCAAAGAGCATGAGTCATCGTTATGATGAACAGAGAGAGCCTTGTAGCTCGACCACTGTTCTGAGTATTTAAAATCGGAGTATCGCATATAAGCTTTGGCTGACAAGTCGTCACTTAAAGCCCGTTTCAATCGGTCTTCATCAAGCATTTGAATCGATGATTGACAACCATTAGAGCTCACATCTGGGTTACTTAAACGCATCTCCCCGAAAGCATACGTATTTGCATCACAGCGTTTCAATTCACTAACGGAAACACTATCTACCGTACTCTTTTGACTATTGATTACGACAATAGCGTTTGCCATTAAAAACAAACGTGTAGGCCTGTGGCCTCTTTCTCTTTGAAATCGGGAG
>NZ_JADDYG010000730.1:27791-28211 GCF_015163535.1 Vibrio sp. OPT46
ATGTTTTCATCTGACCATTTCTTAGATGTGATTGCAATAGAGGCTCCGTCATTTAGCATGTCGTTAAAACCACCAGACTGAGATGCAAGCGCTACATTTACACTTGGCTCATCTATCAATGTTTCTATCGTTTCTAATATTTCTGGTTCGACAAAAATCGATGTTCGAGCCTCAGAGTCAGAAAATGCCAGCGGTGAAATCAAACATGAAGCTAGAGCAAAGAAAGGCAATACTTTAATTTTCATAATTCAACTCCAACTTCGAATTAGGTGTCAACTCGCTGTCCGAACTAAATATAGTCCACGCTTGTTCAGTACTTTCAGCTTTCGTGTTTACAACAGCAATTGTGCGCCTTTCCCGTTTTTTTAGTTGTACCGTCAATGCCGTATTCTGATAAAACTCTTGCTCTTCAATTCGATT
>NZ_JADDYG010000730.1:28221-38019 GCF_015163535.1 Vibrio sp. OPT46
CATGATGCCACATATCAATCAAATAACCAACGTAGGTCAACAAAAATGGTTGGAACAGACACTGAACATAAATTGTTAGAGAAATGGTAAGCGTACTGATGATCATCATCCCCCATCACAAAAATTTCTACGTAGGGTTCATCATGATTAGTGAGCTATTGTTTCATGGCCTCTTTAAACACTTGATTCCAATCTTGTTTCATATCGACAAATAGCCAACCTTGCTCTTCACCTACTTTAAACGATTTATCTAACTTACCAACATGAGAATCTTTATCATACGCCCATTCGCGCTTGTCATCCGTGTGATGGATAATCGCAGAAAATCTTGGACCTGAACCTGCTTTCGTCCACTCTAACATCTGTAAATCACCATCAGAATTACCAAACGCCATTACCGGACGTTTGCCAATGAAGTTTTGGATCGTCACAGGCTTTACTGCTTTGTCATTGACAAAGTCTATTTCCGGCATACGTTGGATGGTAGGTTTTCCATCAACACTTTGATATTCCGCCTTTAACGTCGTTCCCACGATGTTTTGCGTTGGAATGCCGTATACTTCCGGCGCCCAAACGCGCATAAATTCAATTCCGCCTCCAGAAACGATGTAGGTCTGATAGTCGTTCGCTCTTAAATAGTCGAGCAGTTCGAGCATAGGTTGATAGACCATTTCAGTGTATGGTCTACCCGTTGTTGGATGGACAGCCGTTTTCAACCATTCCTTAACTTCTTGATGAAACTGTTCAGTAGACATTCCAGAATGGGTTGCCATAACAAGCTTCATTACACCTTCGAGTCCTTGTTTACCAATCCCCTCCATGTCACCTTTTAATGCGGAAGCAAAGGGTTCGGTTGTCTTCCAATCAGGATGCTCAGAGGCCATTTCTTTTACTCTATCGATCGCAAAAAACAACTGTAGATAAACAGGCTTTTCTGCCCAAAGTGTTCCATCATTATCAAACGTCGCGATTCGTTGGCTTTCAGGAACATAGGAATCCGAACCTTGGGTCGTTGTTTTCGTAACAAACGCCATAATAGCTTGCTTAGCGTCAGTGTTGTTCCATGACGGAAGTGGATCTTGCATATCAGCAGCAACAGCGTAACTAGACAGAGCAAAACCTGTTGCTAAGACAATCGTCTTTAACTTTATAGCCATCTTAATTCCTTATATTGAGGTGCTAGGTGCGAATCCAATCAAAAGTATAGTTCAATTGAAACAGGCGCATATTGAACTGACATATCCAACGGCCACCAGAAAGTGACAATGTCACCAATCTAGTCCACTATTTTATTAAAATAGAAACATGGAATTTAACGATTAGAGTTTAAATTCATTGGCTTCAACTGATGTAGAGGCACTTTTACGTCCCTTTTTCTGATTGAGCTCTTCAATAACATAGTCGGGAGCGACCTTCGTTAGCTCTGTTAAACAGTCATCCGTTTTAGGGTTGCCGTATCTAACATAGATGTCACACACGGCATACAATTGTTCTGGAGCACCGGATATCAAATACGCTTGCTCAAAAGCGTTGACAGACTTCTTCAAGTCTAACTCTTCTTGCAGAACACCACTTAAATACCAAAAGTAACTGTTCGTCTTTGCCATCGTCGCAGCTTTGTCTATTTCAAACGCCGCTTCTTTCTTTTTGTCTAATCTAACCAAAGCGAGAGATTTAGAATAATGCAGCGAGGCATCTTCTGAATTTAGCTTGATACCCTCGTCAAGCACGTTGATAGCTTTTTGGTCTAGCTGTTGCGCTCGGAAGTTGTCTGCGTAGCTTAACCAAACTTGAGGGTTGTTTGGCTCAAGCTTAGTTAACTCTGGGTATATCAGCGCCGCTTTATCCCAATCACGATGCCAACGGTAAACGTCTGCAAGTAATAACTTGGAAACATTATCGTTCTTACTGGACAAGTGTGCTGTCAGCTCTGAAACAGGCCCCTCAAGTGACTGCTGTTGCTCCGAACTCAAATTGGCGTAATCTCGAACGAGGTTAATCGCTGCTGTAATTCGCACCATGGCGGCGTCATCACTCAATAATGGTGAAATCAAACGCCAACGGTGCTCAATCATATATGGCTGTGCTCCCACGATCGCAGCTTCGCGAATACCTGCATCTTCATCCTGCAACCCACGCGCAACTGCAACCAATGCATTTTGGCTTGGATAGTTGGCTAACTCACGTAAAGCATCAATACGTTTTTCTGAAGACAACTTTTTATTTTGCGCATCATAAGACAGCTTTTCGACTCGTTGCGCCGGTGTCATTTGAGCTTCTTGTGGAGTGACAACCGTTGTCGGCGATACCTGGTCTGGGTCTAGCAATGTTGTTTCTTGTGCCACTGCTGTTTGACTCGCAGCAATGCCGATCGAGATCACGAGTAATGATTTAGAGAGCAGCTTAATTTTTTGCATTCAATAACCTATATTCTTTCATTTCCGGGCCTGTAGCAGGCGTAGTGACTACCTTAAAACTTCGCTTCAAACACAGACTGTGTTTGAGTAGCTTGCTGGCGTAGAATCTGGTCACTGTATTTACCGTGAACCACTGGGTTACCTGTCGCTCGTAAGATGTACGCCATCGACTGATCAACATGGGTAAAAAACTTCTTCCAACCCGCGCAGAGATAATTAAGACCAGGCTCACCTTGCCTAGTACGGATAAAACGGTTTTTGGGACATTCTCCAAAACATGCAAATTGATAATCACATTGAAGGCACTGTTGGGGCAGCGTACGACTTTTAGCAAACCCAAATTTCTGCTGCTCAGAGCTATAAGCGAGCGTATCGAGCTTTTCGTGATGAATGTTTCCAACCTTATATTCTGGGTACACGTAATGATCACACGCAAACACATCACCATTAGGCTCCATTGCTAAGCCCTTCCCGCAGATTTCACCTAACGTACACAGTGGGTTTTTTCTGCCCATCCAGGTTTCGATACTGGCTTCAAAGTACTGCACAAACACGTTGCCGATATCGTGTAAAACCCATTCATTGAAAATCGCGATCAGAAAATTTCCCCATGCTTCATCCGCAACGCAAAAAGGCTCAATAACGGCATCTTTATGACCTGGGATCAACCGTTTATCTCCTTGCTTTAGTTGCTCGTTTGGCTCCCAAGTTTGAGGGGCGGTTGTTCTGAATGTTTTCTGCTCAACTATTGGAATAAACTGCATTTGAGGGGAGCGTACTTCATCTCGCAAGAATCGGTACACTTCAAGTGGGTTACGGCTGGTCAAGTTGTTAACACAAGTGAGCGTAGCAAACTTTACTTCGTGCTTATGTAATAATTCAACCGCATTCATAACTTGCCGGAATGTGCCTCTACCAGCTCGGTTTGTTCGGTAAGCGTTGTGCATCATTTCTGGGCCATCAATGCTTAAACCGACGAGAAAGTTGTTCGCCTTTAAAAACTCACACCATTCATCGTTAAGCAGTGTGCCATTAGTCTGGAGATCATTGGAGATCGTAATGCCATCGGGACGGTATTTATTCTGTAGATCAACAATTGTCTTGAAATAATCCAAACCTAGCATTGTCGGCTCACCACCCTGCCAAGAGAAAATGATTTCAGGTGTATTCTGTCCCGCTATATATTGACGGATATAGGTCTCTAGCGTCTCCTCATCCATGACTGGTGAGCAGCCTGGCTTGTACTCAAGTAAATCTTGTTTGCTTAGGTAATAACAATAGGTGCAATCGATATTGCACACTGCACCGATAGGTTTCGCCATGACATGTAATCGCTTGGATGCTTTTCCATTGAACTGCGGACCTTGAGTTATGTGCATTCATCACCTTCTTAGTTGCTAGCCTGTGCCCAACGGCGTTAAGACTAATCATTAAGTTAATCGCCTAGTGTGATGATAATGTTCAATTATTCGTGGCGCTTGTTATAGTGTGTATAACTGTTTTTCATAGACTTGCCTGATAAAATTCTTTGATCATAAATGTTGATGGAGCTCCCCTATGAAGCATTCCAAAAGTAATACTCTTTACCTTGGTGCCGCTATTTCGATTTCGCTAATTATGACTGGATGTGCAACAACACAACCTAACCCTCTTGCTCAAAAAATCGATCAAGATATGGTTCTTATTGAAGGCGGACAATTTACGATGGGCTCGGATAATCCATCAGCAAATAAATCCGAGCGCCCGGCCCGCACCGTTCGCGTGGAAGATTTCTATTTGGCAAAATTTGAGGTAACCCAAGAGTTATTCGAATCGGTTACAGGATCTTCTCTGAGCTATTTTAGAAACCCAAATACGCCCGTAAATAACATTAGCTGGCAACAAGCCAATTATTTTATAAAGAAATTGAATGAAAAAACGGGAGAGCACTATCGTTTACCCACCGAAGCAGAATGGGAGTTTGCTGCGAAAGGGGGGAATCTAAGTCAAGGATTCACTTACGCGGGGTCTGATGATATTAACGACGTTGCCTGGTATGCCAGTAACTCAAACAATAAAGCACACAAGGTAGGTCAGAAAAAACCGAATGAGCTTGGCTTATACGATATGACGGGTAATGTTGGTGAGTTTGTTATTGATGCCTTTGATGAAGGCTATTACAAATCGGCACCAAGTGATAATCCGGTAAACGCAAAAGATGAAAAAGAAAGCCTTGCACACAAGTCTGTACGAGGTGGTAGCTTTGCCTATGATGCTGACGAATCCGAAAACTATCGTCGCGATTTTGCTAGCCAGTCAGTCATCATGTCCGACATGGGGCTGAGATTAGCGAAAGACGCTGATTAAACTAAGTAAGAAAAAAAGTGGAGCGATAAAAGCTCCACTTTTGGTAATTAGCTCCTATTGACCCCAACAATAGAGGCTTTAAGCTGATCAATAGCTTGTTTAGGTGCATAGTGACTAAGCTCTTGTATGCACCTATCGAAAGCAAAAGCGACAGCACCTTTTTTATGATTTCTCGCTAGAACCTCGCATTGAGCAAACAAGTGTTGTGGATTGCCACCAACTTCAAATGCTGTATGCAACGCTTTACTGGCTTCTAGAACATCGCTTTTTTCTAAAGCTAGACCGTACACGTACCAATAATGCGCATTAGTTTCACCAACTTTTGCGGCGCGTCTAAGTAGCTTTTTCGCATCATCAGCTTTGCCTTGACGCAACAAAGAAAGACCTGCGCTGTATGGTAACGTGCTGGATTTAGGTTGAGCTTTCATCCCTTGTTGTAGCACCGTGAGCGCAGCTTCTTCTTTACCTAGGTGACGATACAAATCTGCTAGGTTAACGTAGCTATTTTCGAAATAGGGTTCGATGCTGATCGCTTGTTTATACAGCTCGGCCGCTTTGTCGATTTCACCTAAGCTGCGGTACACATTCGCCAAATTGGTTCTTCCGAAACCACGATCGGCATTAAACTCTTGAATTTCCATGTACTCTTCTAAAGGTGATTTAATGATATCTTTTTGTAAAGGGGTCATTTGTGCGTAGTTCGCTACCAGCACCGAGGCAGCTTCCGCTCTCACTGAAAGCACCGGGTCACCAAGCAATGGCTCTAGAATCCGCCACCGATCATGAAATTCATAACCAGACGAGCCTGAAATTGCCCCTAATCGAACCATTTCA
Source organism: Vibrio sp. OPT46 (assembly GCF_015163535.1). NCBI lineage: Bacteria > Pseudomonadati > Pseudomonadota > Gammaproteobacteria > Vibrionales > Vibrionaceae > Vibrio > Vibrio sp. OPT46. The sequence goes on from NZ_JADDYG010000730.1 coordinate 33,819, forward strand.
TTCTCATTCTTAACGGCCCTAGCCAAAGATACTGTTGTATTTTGGTCAGTGTTGCCCCCCATTCTCTCCAGGGCTGAGGCGCGAATAATGTCTTTTAAAGACGAATCCTGAGCAGAGTATGCCAACGCATTTGCTGCTCCTTGATGACCAATTGAATCCGCATAAAATGCGACAGCAAAATGTTGCTGATTACGATACTTCGAATTCGGGTACCATTCTGCTATCTGTTCATCGGCCCATTGATTGCTTTTATCTTCATGGCATGACATGCAAACATTGGGCGTTCCAATATGTTTGCTCAAATCCGGTCGTGGAATATGCCAACTGTGGTCTCTACGAGGATCGACTTGCATGTAAGTCGTTTCTGGCATGTGACAGGTCGTACATTGCGATGCTTCAGATCCAGCCTTATGAAAGGTATGCTTTTCAGGTGTATATTCATATGCAATATGGCATTGCGAACATACTGCCTCTTCTGGGATCGTTAATTCTGCCGTGTGTGGATCATGGCAATTAGTGCACGTGACCCCCTTCTCCGCCATTTCAGATTGAAGAAACGAACCATAAACATAATCTTCGTCGTAAATCTGTCCATCATGATAGTAGAGTTCAGGTGTTATAAGACTTAAGCGATATTTATCAAAAAAGGAACCTTTAACATGATCACCTGTTTCATTTAACTGGGTTCGGCGACTATGGCATTGAGCGCATGTTTGCACTTGATTGGTTGCTTCAATTGATTTCGGCTGTAACGTACTATGGCCTTCCTCAAACACCCAATCCGACACTGCTTTAGACAAATTTCGATCAAAGCCATAATGGCTGTCATGCTCAAAAGAAGTGCCAGCATTTTTGTATTTCTTGGCCAGTTCTATGTGCTGACTAGCGGGACCATGGCATGCTTCGCATCCCACATTAATCTCTGACCATGAGCTGTTGTAAGTGTTTTTGTCAGCGTCGTAATTCTTCTTTAGGTTCGTTGAATGGCAATCAGCACACATGAAGTTCCAATTTTGCCCGGTATTGGTCCAATAGAATTCATCCGTTGTTGTCGTTTCTGGATAAAGATGAAACCAACGCTGTCCCCCTTCAACTTTAGCTCTTGTGTCCCAAGCAAAAGGAATAAGCTGCACGCGGCCATCTTCAAACTCGACCATGTACTGCTGTAATGGTTCCCAGCCAAATGTATAGCTGATCTTATAGTCATGCCATTGCCCGTCAGAGCCTTGAATGTTGACCCAATATTCGCCGCCTTTTTTAAAAAAACGATTAGGCATTCCTTTGTGTGTTACAACATGGTTATCAAAATTACCACGCACAGAGGTTGTACTTGCATGCTTCATGGCCATATCGTGATGTGACCCTTTCCAGGCCGCTACCTCGTTTTGGTGGCAACCTATACAAGCTTGTGTGCCAGCATATTCCGGATTTAAGCCTGAAGGAATATTTGGTTTCTCTATTAATAACTCTTGAGAAAAAGCCATAAAACTGACAACAACGTTGACCAGCAATAAAATGCGAAACCGGCCTGCCCACTGACTCATAGATATCCTTATATTTATAATGTACAACCTAAATCAATATAGACACTAAATCACTGGTTATACAAATAATTACAAGCAATACATAACGACTTTAGTATTGCTTTAGGACCGTAAAACAAGCGAGCATCCTATTGTTTTTCATTTCCATCCCCTCTTCTACTACGCAATAAAAATAAGGCTCTTCAGTGATCTAAATCTACTTTACGAATCTCTACAAACTAACAGGACAACCCTATTTCTTCTTAATTAACAAATGGTTACTACCTAGCAATAACTTATGGTTATATCGAGTATAAGAGGATTTTTCTATATACATCATTAACTTATGCAGCAACTAAGCATAAGGCTCACTTGTGCTTATCTTTACTCTCAACAATCTGGAGTTTTTATGGCAAATCAATTGAGCAAAATCGCTGTAGGCGCAGGACTGTTAGCGGCGTCCAGTGCTGCTATGGCAGCCGACAAACCGAATATTCTGGCAATTTTTGGTGACGATATCGGCTACTGGAATATCAGCGCATACAACCAAGGTATGATGAGTTACAAAACGCCAAACATCGACCGTATCGCGAATGAAGGTGCGTTGTTCACAGATCACTACGGACAACAGTCTTGTACTGCTGGTCGCGCTGCCTTTATTACGGGTGAAGAGCCATTTCGTACGGGTTTGTTAACAATTGGTATGCCAGGATCTGACCACGGCATACCTGATTGGGCGCCAACCATTGCAGACCTGTTAAAAGAACAAGGTTACATGACGGGTCAATTTGGTAAAAACCACTTAGGTGACCAAGATAAGCACTTACCGACAAAACACGGCTTTGACGAATTCTTCGGTAACTTATATCACCTAAACGCAGAAGAAGAGCCTGAAACTTATTACTACCCTAAAGACCCAGAGTTTCGTAAAAACTATGGCCCTCGTGGTGTCATTAAGTCTTATGCCGACGGTAAGATTGAAGACACTGGCCCGATGACACGAAAACGTATGGAGCACGCAGATGAAGAGTTCCTAGAGAGCTCTTTGGCATTTATGGAAAAAGCAGTTAAGGCGGATAAACCCTTCTTTATTTGGCATAACGCCACTCGTATGCACGTTTGGACTCGCTTGCAGGAAAAATACCAAGGTAAATCAGGCGTAAGCATTTATGCCGATGGTATGCTGGAACACGATGATCATGTAGGTGTTTTACTCGACAAGCTGGATGAGCTAGGTGTTGCAGACAACACTATCGTTATCTACTCAACGGACAACGGCGCAGAAACCATGACTTGGCCAGATGGTGGCGCAACACCATTCCATGGTGAAAAAGGTACAACTTGGGAAGGCGGTATGCGTGTTCCTCAACTGGTTCGTTGGCCAGGCGTAATTAAGCCAGGAACCAAGATCAATGAAATGATGGCACACCAAGACTGGTTGCCTACATTATTGGCAGCTGCTGGCGTACCTGATGTAAAAGAAAAACTGGCAGAAGGCTACAAAGCAAATGGCAAAGAATGGCGTGTGCATTTAGATGGTTACAACTTCATGCCATACTTTGAAGGTAAGGAAGAAAAAGGCCCTCGTGAGTCGCTGCTTTACTTTACGTCTAATGGTGAATTAAACGCTGTCCGCTGGAATGACTGGAAACTTCACTTTGCAACGCTTGAAGGGAACCTAAGTAACGCAGTTCGTTTTGCTCCGAACTGGCCTAAAATCATCCACCTACGCGCTGACCCATTCGAAAAAGGCCCAAGCGAATCACAAATGTACTTGCGTTGGATGGCTGACAACATGTGGCTATTTGTACCTGTACAAGACGTTGTGGGAGAGTTCTTTAAAACACTTCCAGAATACCCAATGCAACGTGGCACAGCGATGAACCCTGCTTCACTAAACTACGACTCTCTAAAAATGCAAGAGAAGCTGCAACAACTAGACAAAGTTGAACAAGAAATCAGCAAGTTTAAGTAAACTAAGTTAACGTTAGTTAATCAGTAACATAAGCTAGCAGAGCATTCTGCTGGCTTATGTGTATCGCCACATAGGAACTTACTTAAATCGCCTGTTTAGCCTATACAAAGTGGGCATTGTGAGTACAAACTGAAAAACAAAAAAGGAGAGCTAACCTGCTCTCCTTTGTATTTTAACCGTGGATAAACTAAGCCACATTAACCGATTTAGCTAAACTGCTACTTTGGAAAAACTCATCATGCAATGCGCAAATCGCGTGCTGGTATTCCTTATCACCGACAACAAATTGAACATTTACATTTCTCAATGATGAGTGCAGTGCAACTGGCGTAACGCCATTATTCATCAATGCAAGCACACCTTTCGCCAACGTCTTGTTGGTATCAATTTGAGAACCGATGGCTGAGATAAGCGCGACCATACGACCTTTAATCGAGGCATTCGGATAACGTTTCTCGGCTTTATACAATACTTTGTTTAAGCTATCAGTACTGCCACCTAGATAGTAAGTAATAGAGTTAGCGTTCATCTCTTTACCAACCAAACTTACACGAGCATCGGAGATGATTTCCATCAATTCGTAACTAACGTTATCGGCTTTTCCTACCATTGCTTGGTCAAACAAATGCAGTGCAAATACTTTTTCTTTACCTGCGATGATCTCGACTTTGTCTTCTTCTGGGCGGTAGCTTGAAGAGATCAA
>NZ_JADDYG010000730.1:38029-41945 GCF_015163535.1 Vibrio sp. OPT46
CAGCAGACCATTCTGCTGGCTTATGTGTATCGCCACATAGGAACTTACTTAAATCGCCTGTTTAGCCTATACAAAGTGGGCATTGTGAGTACAAACTGAAAAACAAAAAAGGAGAGCTAACCTGCTCTCCTTTGTATTTTAACCGTGGATAAACTAAGCCACATTAACCGATTTAGCTAAACTGCTACTTTGGAAAAACTCATCATGCAATGCGCAAATCGCGTGCTGGTATTCCTTATCACCGACAACAAATTGAACATTTACATTTCTCAACGATGAGTGCAGTGCAACTGGCGTAACGCCATTATTCATCAATGCAAGTACACCTTTTGCCAACGTCTTGTTGGTATCAATTTGAGAACCGATGGCTGAGATAAGCGCGACCATACGGCCTTTAATCGAGGCATTCGGATAACGTTTCTCGGCTTTATACAATACTTTGTTTAAGCTATCAGAACTGCCACCTAGATAGTAAGTAATAGAGTTAGCGTTCATCTCTTTACCAACCAAACTTACACGAGCATCTGAGATGATTTCCATCAATTCGTAACTAACGTTATCGGCTTTTCCCACCATTGCTTGGTCAAACAAATGCAGTGCAAATACTTTTTCTTTACCTGCGATGATCTCGACTTTGTCTTCTTCTGGGCGGTAGCTTGAAGAGATCAAAGTACCTTCGTGTTCAGGTTCGAATGTATTTTTAATCTGTAGCTCAATACCACTTTCACGTAAACCCGCAGCGGCATTTGGGTGAATCGCTTCCATGCCAAGGTTAGCAAGTTGGTCTGCTACGTCATAGTTTGTACTACCAATTGGTAATACTTTTTCAGGGCCAACAACGCGTGGGTCCGCTGAGCTCAAGTGGTACTCTTTGTGAATTACTGCTAAATCCGCTTTTGTTATTGCTGCAATTCGGCTAAATGTCATCTCACTATAACCTCGGTCATAAGTGTGCATTAGGCCCTCTTTACAGTAAGCATAACCTGTCACGATTGGCAGTTCTTTTGATACATCGATATCAGCAAACGCGTCACTGATCGACTCATCAAGGCTTCTTGGCGCTTGATTATCCCAACCAGACAGGTCAACGAACTTAGCGTTAATACCCATATTTTTTAGTTTTAGTGCTGTGTTGTAAGCACTATGTGCCTCACCGATAGACGAGAGAAACTCTCGAATTTGAGGCAAGTACTGGCGCAACGAAAATTGACCGTACTGACAGGTTTCTAAAATATTCGCGATACAGTTTTTCGCTTCAGCAATGCGGGAGCGAATGAATTTATCCGCACGGATACGATTCATTGGGTCCGCAAAAATATTTTCATTGGTCAGCAACATACGGCTTTCAACGTACGCTAACGCTTCTTCCCATTTGTCGTCGCGTTTCGCGATAAGCTGATAAACGCCTGGTTTACTGGTTTTTTTACACTCGAGCAGCGCATCGGTCATACCACCGTATGCAGATACGACAAAAATACGATTGTATGGTGTTTTGGGACGAAGAATAATATTGTCGAGAACAGCATCAAATGCTGTCATTGATGTACCGCCGATTTTTTCTACGGTAAATGTCATGATAAGCCTTTTTTGATTGGTAACTTTAAAAAGAAAAAAGAAGAGATAGTAAAGTGTGGGGTGGCAAAGCACCCCACCATCATCTTTTAGTCAACGAGAGGATAAACACCGTTTTCATCGTGCACTTCAGCGCCAGTAATCGGTGGGTTAAACACACACGCCATTACCATTTCTTTATTCTTATAAGCTCTCAAGTAGTGCTCATCGTGTTTATCAAGGATGTATAATGTACCTGGTTTAATTGGGTACGTTTCTCCACCTACAACTTCAATCTCACCTTCACCACTCATACAAAACACCGATTCAAGGTGGTTTTGATAGTGAATATGAGTTTCTGTATCTTCATAAATCGTTGTGATGTGGAAAGAGAAACCCATGTTGTCGTCTTTCAACAACATGCGGACACTTTCCCAGTTATCTGAAACAACACGTCGTTCGCTGTTGCGGCATTCATCTAGAGTTCTGACGATCATAATTAAAATCCTTATTAAGATGCTTGTTTGAAATGTTTCGCAGCGATAGTCTCTACTGCATTTTCAAAGATGCTTAGTCCTTGATCTAGCTCTGATTCGCTGATGGTTAGTGGACAGAAGAACTTCACAACTTCATCTTCTGGACCCGCTGTCTCTATCACCATTCCATTCTCGAAACAGTTTTTCGCAATTTCAGATGCCATGTCACCATTGATACATTCAACACCAACCATCATGCCGCGGCCTTTTTTCTGCACAAACATTTGTGGAAAGCGACGAACACAACGGTCAATCACTGCACTTACCTTGTCTGAACACTGCTTGATGTGTGTTTCAAAATCATCGTTTGCCCAGTAAATTTCTAGTGCTTTTGCAGCAGTAATAAAGGCGTGATTATTGCCACGGAACGTACCGTTATGCTCGCCTGGCTTCCACTGGTCAAGCTCAGGCTTAAGTAATACGACAGCCATCGGCAAACCGTAACCACCGATCGACTTCGATAGCGTCACGATATCCGGTTGGATACCAGACGGCTCGAAACTAAAGAAAGTACCGGTACGTCCACAACCTGCTTGAATGTCATCGACAATCACAAGAATGTCATTGGCTTTACAGATTTTGCTCAAACGTTGTAACCACTCGTTTGAAGCAGCATTTAAACCACCTTCACCCTGCACAGTTTCAAGAAGTACAGCGGCTGGTTTATCCATACCTGCAGAGTTATCATTTAGCATGGTTTCGAACAGCGCAAGACCATCTACGCCAGCGTAACCTTCAAATGGAATACGAGTGACGTTACTTAGACTAGAACCGTTACCTTGTCTGTGATGCTGGTTACCCGTTGCAGCCAGTGCGCCAGCAGTACAACCATGGAAACCGTTAGTAAACGCAACGACGCTGTCGCGGCCTTTTACTTTTTTAGCCAGCTTCAATGCCGCCTCAACAGCGTTAGTACCTGTTGGGCCCGTAAACTGAACCTTGTAATCCAAGTTTCTTGGTTTAAGGATGTAAGTATCCAACGCTTCCAGAAACGATGCTTTCGCTTCTGAGTGCATATCCAAACCGTGAGTAATACCGTCCATTTCAATGTACTCAAGCAACGCTTGTTTTAGTACTGGATTGTTATGGCCGTAATTTAGAGATCCCGCTCCAGCAAGGAAGTCTAAGTATCGTTCACCTTGTTCTGTTTCTAGCCAGCAGCCTTTCGCTTTACGAAAAACGACCGGGAAATTGTTTGAATATGAGCGTACGTTGGATTCCTGCTTTTTGAAAATATCCATGATGAGACCGTTTTTAATTCCTATTGTTTGAGGATTATTTGAGAGGAATGCGATACAAATATTCTGTATCGTGTTTGCCTTTAAAGTGGGCTTCTTCATCCAAAAATGTGCTTACTTGGCCAGAATTGCCGTTCATCGCATCTAACTTTTTGAACAGTGCCCAAGAGGCTTTATTATCTTCCGTGATGGTAGTTTCTACCGATTTAACACCGCCTAATTCCTCTCGGGTGAGAAGTTCTTTCAACATGCGGAATGCTAAACCATGACCTCTAAAGCGAGGTGAGACTGCAACTTGCCAGACAAATAAAACGTCTTGCTCGTCTGGTTTCTGATAACCGGAAATGAAACCTGCGATTTCGCCTTTTTGCTCAACCAAAATACTGGTTTTGCTGAAATGCGTAGACTGTAGGAAATTGCAATAAGATGAGTTCATGTCCAATGGAGGACAGTCTGCAATCAAGCTGTAAATGTCGTCACCATCAGAGATTTCAGGCTCACGAAAAATCCATTTTTTACTTGAGTCTTCTCCAATCTCTGGATAAAGGACCCAAGGTGCTGATGTGATCATGTGAAAATACATATCCTTTG
>NZ_JADDYG010000730.1:41955-55112 GCF_015163535.1 Vibrio sp. OPT46
TAAGCTGTAAATGTCGTCACCATCAGAGATTTTAGGCTCACGAAAAATCCATTTTTTACTTGAGTCTTCTCCAATCTCTGGATAAAGGACCCAAGGTGCTGATGTGATCATGTGAAAATACATATCCTTTGAGGTCTAATTAAATTTCCTTTTTATTATGGGCATCCCTCGCGACTAAAAATCAAATAATCCGCCTTTTTATCGGTATTTTTGTGATTCAAATCACAAAAATAAACCTATTAACCAAAAGTTAAAATAGTTCGAGGTCTAATTTATTAAATAGTCACCTAAATGCACAGTACAAAAAACAACCAGAATAAGACCGTTTTCCATGCTGTTCATTTCTCAGAGAAAAATAGAAATCCAAAAAAAAGCGGCATGCTTTCGCATACCGCTTTTATCAATAATTTAACTGCTGATACTAGTTATTTTGATTTCTTAGAAACCGCCTTTGGACGAGGTTCATCCATCAAACCTTTTATCAAAGATACCGTTGCAACAAGTAAAACAATAGTAAACGGTAAACCAGTCGTCACCGCCATTGCTTGAGCAGCAGCTAGACCACCACCCAACATCAATGCAATCGCAACCAAACCTTCAAACGTACACCAGAACACGCGTTGTGGCGTTGGTGCATCGACCTTACCGCCCGCAGCAATAGTATCAATAACCAGTGATCCTGAGTCAGAAGAGGTAATGAAGAACACCACGACTAAGATAATGCCGACAAAAGATGTTATCTCAGCCAATGGCATAACATCTAACATGGCAAAAAGTTTTAAAGGTAGTTCTGCGTTAAACACCGCCTCGTAGCCATCATTAACGTATTGGCTAATTGCGTTACCGCCAAAAGCCGTCATCCATAACACACAAACTGAAGATGGGATAAGAATAACGCAAATAATAAACTCACGAACTGAACGACCGCGAGACACACGTGCGATGAACATACCCACAAATGGTGACCAAGAAATCCACCACGCCCAGTAAAACGCCGTCCAGCCTTGAGAGTAATTCACATCCTCTCGACCAAATGGCATAGATAAGGCAGGGATATTAGCCACATAGGAAACGATGTTCTCGAAGAAACCAGTTAAAATCGCAATCGTCGGGCCAACAACAATAACAAATAGCAATAGCAGCGCTGCAAGACCCATGTTGATTTCAGATAAGATTTTCACGCCCTTATCGAGTCCAGCCACAACAGAGATTAAAGCGAGCGCAGTAATACCAATAATCAATATAACCTGCGTGGTATTGGTCATTGGGACATCAAACAGGAAGTTCAAACCCGTTGCGGCTTGAGACGCACCGTAGCCTAGCGATGTTGCTAAACCAAAAACCGTCGCTACCACTGCAAGAATATCGATAATATGACCAGTCCAACCCCATACACGCTCACCAAACAAAGGGTAAAAAATTGAGCGCATGGTGAGTGGCAAACCTTTGTTAAATGAAAAGATAGCCAGTCCAAGAGCCAAGAGCGCGTATATTGACCACGGATGAAGTGCCCAGTGGTAAATCGTCGCAGCCATCCCTAATGCCGAAGCTGCAGTTGCATCGCCCTCTGCACCACCTAGCGGTGCCCAGTCAGTACGTACACCATTCTCAACGCTCACGCCACCAATCGCAGAACTAAAATGGGACATCGGTTCTGATACACCGAAGAATACGAGACCAATGCCCATACCTGCAGCAAATAGCATTGCCAACCATCCGGCATAGGAGTAATCCGGTGTTGCTTCAGTACCACCGATTCGCACACGGCCCAATGGTGTGAAGATCAATCCGACACAGACAATGACAAAAATATTACCTGAAGCGAGAAAAAACCAGTCTAAATTGTGTAACAAACCCGCTCGTAGGTCTGCAAAAAACGGCTCTACCTGTTCTCGGAATAATAGTGTTATCACAACAAACATGACGATTGCTAAGCCAGAAATTGCAAAAACACGGTTGTGAATATCAAGGCCAAATGGGCCTACCTTTAGCGCAACGTTATCCTGACCAATTTGATAGTCAGTATCTATTGCGTTTACTTTTCCATCGGGGCGTTGAATGCCACCGTTATTATCGGTGCTCACGGATAATCTCCTTAAAAATACGTGACCAAGTTTAAATTACTTTCGTCGGAGTTCGAGTAATGAAACGTCTTCATCACTACCAAGCACATGTTCATAAAACATTGTTCTTATAAGCGGTTACTCAATCCGCCATCATAATCTTAAAGCCCCCTATCTCTCATTGCATTTTATTGTTTTCACCATAAATAACGCCTATTGCCAAACCGAAGATATTGGCATGTTTCGATTAAAGTGATACTGCAGTTGTGCTTGAAACAGCTCCGCAGTTGCTAACGCATCCGTCAGGGCATGGTGAGGTTGATAAGCAGGGAGGCCATATCTTTCACGAGCGTGCCCTAATCGTACAGAACCGGGTTTCTTGCCTTTCAACTTATTGATAAAACCTCTGCATTCACGGCGTTGTATCGCATACTCAATATCTAACGTATCAACAACAGGAAACTGTATCCCCTCTCCGATGCTATTTAGCAAGGCGTTATTAAAGAACTGCCTTTCAATGTTCTTGTAGTGAACAAGTACCACTTTGCCTGACAACGCATCCAATATTTCACCCAAGATCTGAGACAGCTGCGGCGCGTTTTTAACCTCAGAGTCAGTGATACCGTGAATAATGACAGACTCGTGGTTTAACTCTCTGTTTGGGTTAACGACCCAATGAGCAGAACCATTACATTGAACACGATCAATAGTGAACGGCACAAGTCCGATCGTGAGAATGACATCCTCTTCCGAGTTCAATCCTGTTGTCTCAAAGTCTACCGAGACAAATGGCACTTGTTCAATTGGTGTTTCCCCATTAACCATCGGTGTCGAATAGTAGCGTTTGAGCCTCTCGTCTTTCGCTTCTTTAGCTAGTTGTTTGAACAACATTGACCACTCTAGCGTCTGGGATGTATCCAACAACGGCTGTTCTTTTTCTACTTTTTTTGAGAACCACATTATTTGCTACTTCTCTGGTATCGAAACTTAATGAAGTTCTGAGCGTTACTTAGAATTTGAAATGCTGCTTTTAAGTTTCGACGTTCAAATTCAGACATGTTCTCCGGCTCAATATTGTTGTCTGGCTCTTCTCCATTTTCTATATCAAGGGCTTGGTGACGAATTCGAACCATGTAGATTAGCTCCATCGCATCCCTTAAATCCAAACCTCGACCTTTCGGTAAAATGCCAGCATCATTAATGTCATCTAAACGGTCGAAAGAGTTTTGCGATCGCGAACCGATTGCCAGAGAATGCACCCGTATTAAATCGGCCAACGGAGCCGTCCCCCTTCGCTTCAAGTTAATCGAGTTGCGATGACGACCATCTTTCTCCATCACAAAGTCTTTGAAAAAGCCCAGTGGAGGCGTCCTACGTATTGCGTTATACGCCATACAAGCAAGAAAGCGGTTATTTCTTTTCGCTCGTCTCACAATAAAGCTGCTTAATTGCTCCGCCCATTTCACTCGCCCATGCACACCGAGGAGATCAAAAAAGATATTACTATTTAACAATCTCTCAGGGGTTGGATTGTCTATCCAGTTTCCAAAGCATTCTTCCCATTCTGCACGAGTTTTTCGCCATTCTGGGTTGGTAGCCATAATGTCTCCAGTACAATAAGCATAGCCGCATGCCGCTAAACCATCACAAACAAATTTAGCAAACTTTTCAAAGTACTCTCCGTGAATCTCAACGTCATAACTGTTATCGAGAATAAGGGCGTTATCTTGATCCGTTACAATTAGCTGCTCATCCCTCGCCATTGAACCCATTGCGACTAAACAATAAGGAATGGGCGCTGGGCCGAACTCTTGCTCAGCTAATTCAGCGAGGCGTTGTTTGAAACTACTGCCTATAACCGACATGGCTCGACCAATCATGTGCGCGTTGGCATCTTCATTGACCATTCTTACGAAACAGTCTTTTACTTGTTCAGAAACCTGCTTGAGATCCTCGACACTGGTTTGCTGAAAAATAGAGCTCACTAGCAATAGGCTGTTCTGAGATTCGTAACGAACGATGTCCGTCATGCCAATAATTCCTATCGGCTTTTTATCTTTTAAAATTGGTAAATGATGCACGTTGTAACGCAACATGGTTAACATGGCCTCAAACACATAGGCGTTATAATCCAATGAAACCACGTCATAACTCATGACCTCACTCACTGGAATATTGGTATCAATACCTTGAGCTAGTACGCGAATGCAAAGATCGCGATCAGTCAATATTCCAAGCAGCTGTTCATCATCTTCTTCTGTGAGCTCCTCTGTCGGGCGAATAATGAGCAGAGAGGTGACATTTTCCTCTGCCATTAGTATCGCAGCTTCCTGAATTGAAGCCGTTGCCTCCAGAGTTACTGGATCTCTTGCTAAGATTTTACGTGCCTTAGCGGTGGTAAAGTCATTGCTTTCGGAGCGGCTAGATATTGCGCTTCGCAAACGCGCGCTATCTTCCAGTTCCATGTAGTCCGCAAAGTTTTCAAACTCATCACAAAGTTCATTGAAGATGTTTTCCGGAATACAGTAAACGAGAGTGTCTTCTATCGCTTTGGCTGGCATACGTACGCGGTTGTTCATCAACAATCCCATCTGACCAAACAGTCCACCAGCATCAATCCTGTTGTAAAGTTCACCTTTACGTCGATAAATCTCTACCGCCCCACTTCTCACCATATACAAGTCGCGGATCGTATCTCCGAAGTTAAGGATTTTTGTTCCTTGCCGAAAGTATGCAACCTCGGCATTGAGAGCAATTTTTCTAAGCTGCTCTTCAGGTAGGTCATCAAAAGGTGGGTACTGGCTAATGAAATTGAGCACTTCTAACTGTTCGGCTTCCATTTTTTATTCCATACGTTGCCTAAACTACAGCGATAAATATCACCCTGAGTGAAATCAAGCAATAAATAAATCTAAGGATAACAGTACCTAACCGATTTCACAGGACCAAGCCTTAACCAAAAATTAGAGCTCTAACCTTTTTATATGTAGAACTCTAAGCTATCACGGCTTATATCTATGCAAGTGAGTTGAGTTGAAATGTACAAAAAAATTCAAAATAAATTCAACCCTACGTCAGGGCAACGTTGCGGCGGATAAAAACATATTGCAAACAATTGTTTTAAATATAAAAAACAAGAGTTGAACAGACCTTACTCAACGAATTCTCTATGCACGGCAGAACTAGTTAACCAACCCCCTTTCGTTGAAAGTTGAACTAAAATTAATTAGAGTACAAATCGTTAAACAGTTATAAACACACGAAAAAGGACAGATAACATGGATCCCATACTGGAAGTTAAGGGACTGTATAAAGTGTTTGGAGAAGACCCAGAGAGAGCCTTCTCGCTTATCGACAAAGGCGTCGATAAAGACGGTATTTTTGAACAGACAGGTTTAACAGTCGGCGTAAACGATGTATCTCTCACCATAAATGAAGGGGAAATTTTCGTAATCATGGGCCTTTCTGGCTCCGGGAAATCCACCCTTGTTCGACTTCTTAACCGGCTCATTGAGCCGACTAAAGGTAGTGTTTATCTCAAAGGAAGAGATATCGCCCACATCTCCGAGAATGAACTTCGAGAAGTTCGTCGTAATAATATCTCAATGGTGTTTCAAAGTTTCGCACTCATGCCACACATGACGGTGATTGAAAATGCCGCCTTTGGTTTAGAACTTGCCGGCATCGATGTTAATGAGCGTCAGAAAAGTGCCCTTTCCGCCTTAGAAAGAGTGGGTTTAGACCCTTATGCAGAATCTTTCCCTGACGAATTATCCGGTGGTATGAAACAGCGCGTTGGTTTAGCGAGAGCGTTAGCCTGTGATCCTGACATCCTATTAATGGACGAGGCGTTTTCCGCTTTAGACCCATTGATCCGTTCTGAGATGCAAGATGAGCTTATTCGTCTACAGAACGATGACAAACGCACAATTGTCTTCATTTCTCATGATTTGGATGAAGCAATGCGCATTGGCGACCGTATCGCCATCATGCAAAACGGTGAGGTTGTTCAGGTTGGTACACCTGATGAAATATTACACAGTCCAGCAAATGATTATGTCGAAGCCTTTTTCCGCGGCGTAAACATCGCAAGTGTCTTGACAGCAAAAGATATCGCGCGCAAGAAGCCAGCGGCTGTTTTTAAGAAATCGGAAAATGACGGTCCAGGCTCTGCGATGCAGATTCTGATGGATCACGACCGTGATTACGGTATTGTCGTCGATAAATCTAGCCGATATTCCGGCATCGTATCTCTTGATTCACTACGTTTGGCTCATAAAGAAAACCGTTCGTTAGCCAGTGCTCAATTACCGGATGAAGTTACTCTTCAGCCTGATCAGTCAATTAATGACATTTTGGGTCTGGTTGCTGGTGTTCCTTATGCCGTGCCTGTCGTAGATGAGCAAGGAACTTACTTTGGTGTCGTGACTAAATCACGTCTTCTACAAACACTAGATAAGGATTAACACGATGTCTTCAGAGCAAACTAACAATGATCCCTGGTCAAATACTGCTCCTGCGCAAGATGATCCTTGGTCGCAAGGTACAGAGGCCGCGCCAAGTAATGATTGGCTCAACTCAGAAACTGTAGAGCAAGCGCCATTCGATATTATGAACCCATTCCAAGATGCGGTTTTACCCCTCGATAGCTGGGTAGAATCCGGTTTGAACTGGCTGGTGGAACATGGTCGACCTGTTTTCCAAGCAATACGAGTTCCAATCGACTTTATTCTAACGTCGTTTGAAACTGCTTTGGTGTCTACACCTGCGCCTATAATGGTACTCATTTTATTTTTGCTAGCGTGGCAGTTTTCCAATGTAAAACTTGGTTTTTCTACTCTTGTATCCCTTGTTTTCATCGGCCTAATTGGTGCGTGGTCACAAGCGATGACAACGCTAGCACTGGTGTTAACCGCCGTTTTCTTCTGTTTGCTTATAGGGCTACCAATGGGGATATGGTTGGCAAGGAGCCAAACCGCTGCCAAATTTGTTAGGCCAATATTAGATGCAATGCAAACGACTCCCGCGTTCGTTTACCTTGTGCCAATTGTTATGTTGTTTGGTATTGGTAACGTTCCTGGCGTAGTAGTAACGATCATTTTCGCCCTGCCTCCCGTTGTGCGCCTGACTATTTTAGGTATTCAGCAAGTACCTGAAGAGCTTATCGAAGCTGGCCACTCTTTCGGGGCAAACAAAAAACAGATGCTTTATCGCATCCAGTTACCGTTGGCGTTACCAACTATCATGGCAGGTGTAAACCAAACCTTAATGCTGTCACTTTCTATGGTAGTGATTGCTTCAATGATTGCTGTTGGCGGCTTAGGCCAAATGGTACTTCGTGGTATTGGCCGACTTGATATGGGTCTTGCTGCCGTTGGTGGCTTAGGCATCGTTATTCTTGCGATTTTGTTAGACCGTATCACCCAGGTGTTAGGGGTTAATGCGGGCAACACTAAACTTCGCTGGTATCACACAGGTCCTGTTTCATACCTATTAAAACTGAAAACAAAGACGAACCAAGACGATCTAAAACTTAGGAGAAACATCAATGAATAATTCATGGAAGAAAGCGCTCTCTGTTGGAGCTCTAAGTACTATCGCATTTTCAACTTATGGTGTGGCAAGTGAACTACCGGGTGAAGGTGTCACTGTTCAGCCTGTTCAATCAACCGTTGCAGAAGAAACATTTCAAACGTTGATCGTAAACCGCGCACTTGAAGAGCTTGGTTACGATGTTAAACCGACCAAAGAAGTGGACTACAACGTAGGCTACACCTCTATTGCTAAAGGTGATGCTACTTTCTTAGCGGTTGGTTGGTTCCCTCTTCACGCCGATAAGTACACGATGTCGGGCGGTGATGATAAGTTCTTCCGTAAAGGCCAATACGTAAGTGGTGCTGCGCAAGGTTATTTGATCGATAAGAAAACCGCGGAAAAATATAACATCACTAACATTGGTCAGTTAAAAGATCCAAAATTGGCGAAGCTATTCGATGCAAACGGCGATGGCAAAGCGGACTTAACTGGTTGTAACCCAGGTTGGGGGTGTGAAATGGTTGTTGAGCATCAGTTGGATGCTTTCAAACTTCGTGGCACAGTAACACACAACCAAGGTAACTACGCGGCGATTATCGCTGATACGATCTCACGTTACAAAAAAGGCGATCCGATTCTTTACTACACTTGGACACCGTACTGGGTAAGTGGCGTTTTAGTTCCAGGGAAAGATGTTGTGTGGTTAGAAGTGCCATTCTCTTCACTTCCTGGTGAGCGTAAGGACATTGATACGACACTAGAGAACGGTAAGAACTACGGCTTCGAGATGAACTCTATGCGCATCGTTGCCAATAAAGAGTTTACGGAAAAAAACCCTGCTGCTGCGAAGCTATTTGAAATCATCAAACTAAATATCAATGATGTTAGTGCTCAGAATATGATGATGAGCCAAGGTAAGAACAGCTCAGCGGACATCGAGTCTCATGTAAATGGTTGGATCAAAGCGAACCAGAAAAAGTTCGACGCATGGGTCGAAGAAGCGAAGAAAGCCGCAATGTAATCATGCCTTTATCAACCTCTAGAGCCAGTTGGTGTTATCAACTGGCTCTTTTTTTACACAAACGCCCCTCCCCCTTACATAGACATACCAACACTTACACTACTCGACCATAAACCCACATTATAATTCACGTTTATTTCACGCTTGCTTTGCTAAAAACAACACAACATAACAATTAAACTATTCGAATAAATATGAAAAACTTATCAAAGAGCTCTGTGTGGGGGCCTTTGCAGCCAATTGCTGCCTTTTCTTTGTTTTCGCTTCTATTTCTGTCTATCTCAAGAGTTTTGCTAGCTTTTTGGCAGATTGACCGTATTGACTCTCTAAACGACTTAATTTACATCCTAGGTCAAGGTTTGCGCGTAGATATTGCAACGCTTTGCTGGTTATTTATTCTTCCAGCACTGTTTTCAACCTTCATGCCATTAACCGGTAAGATGGGAGAGTGTTGGAAGCGAATATTACGCATATGGATGGTTTTAGGGCTTTGGGTGCTTGTATACATGGAGCTAGCAACAGCGCCATTCATTCAGGAATACGACCTACGTCCAAACCGCCTGTTTGTGGAATACTTAATCTACCCAAAAGAAGTCTTGAGTATGCTCTGGACTGGCTACAAATTAGAACTGTTTATTGGTGCGTTAGGTACAGTTTTAACCATCACTTTAGGTTGGAAGTGGAGTAAGAAACTGACCGATAAGGCGCAGCAGGTCAACTGGAAATGGCGACCACTATTGGCACTTTTCGTTGTTCTTTTTGGGGTTGCAGGTGCTCGCTCATCTTTAGGTCACCGCCCGCTAAATCCTGCTATGGTCGCCTTTTCTAACGATCCACTGCTTAACGACTTAGCACTGAACTCATCTTACTCATTGTTGTTTGCGGTTAATAGCATGAAGTCAGAAAAGAGCGCGGAGCAGTTCTACGGAAAAATGGACACTCAAAAGATGTTGGAATTAGTTCGCACTTCATCAACAAAGTCCGACTTCACCCCTTCATTACTCCCAACCATGAACAGTAACCCCGCGACTTACCAAGGTAAACATAAAAACTTAGTGATTTTGCTACAAGAAAGCTTAGGCGCCCAATTTGTCGGTGCTTTGGGTGGTTTGCCTCTAACACCAAACCTTGATGAACTCATGAAGGAAGGTTGGCAGTTCACACAAATGTACGCCACTGGTACTCGTTCTGTCCGTGGAATTGAAGCCGTAACCACGGGCTTTCCTCCATCTCCGTCTCGCGCGGTAGTGAAGCTGAGTAAAAGCCAAACGGGTTTCTTTACTATCGCGGACTTACTAAAAGCTCAAGGCTATCACACGCAATTTATTTACGGCGGTGAAGCCAACTTTGACAACATGAAAACTTTCTTCTTTGGTAACGGTTTTGATCAAATAGTAGAAGAAGACGATTATAACAACCCAAGCTTTGTTGGCTCTTGGGGGGTTAGCGATGAAGATCTATATAACAAAGCAAACGAAGAGTTTGAACGCCTTTCAAAAAGCGACAAACCTTTCTTTAGCTTAGTTTTTACGTCAAGTAATCATAGCCCTTATGAGTATCCGCAAGGCAAAATTGAGCCATACGATTCAGAACATATGACGCGTAACAACGCCGTAAAATATTCCGATTACGCTTTGGGCACTTTCTTTGAAAAGGCGAAAAAGTCATCTTATTGGGATGATACCATTTTCATTGTAATTGCAGATCATGATGCACGTGTTTCTGGCGCTAACCTTGTTCCGGTTAAGCACTTTCACATTCCAGCATTGATCCTTGGTAAAGGCATTCAACCACGTAAAGATGACCGCATAGCAAACAACATAGACATGCCGCCTACACTGTTATCTCTAATTGGGGTAGATGCTAAAACACCGATGATTGGTCGTGATTTAACGAAGCCACTGGCTCGCGAAGATGAACGCGCAATGATGCAATACGACAAAAACTTTGGTTATTTAACGCGCGACAATCTCGTTGTGCTTTCCCCTGGTGAAAAGATATCGACCCTGGCGTACGACTTTAAAGACCAAACCATGAAGCCGCTAGAGGTGGACGAGTCTATTATCGAGCGTGCAAAAGCAAACGCATTATTTGCATCTAAAGCGTATCAAAACAACTGGTATTCTTCCAAAAACACTCATTAATACCAATGATTGCGCTGATAAAAAGGAGCTAAACGGCTCCTTTTTCTTATTCTTTCACTTACCTTCGAGAATGTGCTACTGACAACTCCTGTCGTTCCTTTCCGTTAGATTGCCCCTACTATTTCTAATTGATTAAGGAACAAACCATGCTGACTATCAATTCATTCGTTCTCTACGTTGAGGACATCCACATAAGCCAAGTTTTTTATTCGAAACTGTTCGAACGCAAAGTCACGCAGTTGTCTCCAACCTTCGCCGCTATTCCACTGACCGAAGGCTTAACGTTGACACTCAAGCAAAGAGATAATCTTTCACCCTACAGCGGCATTCGAGGTGGTGGTACTGAGTTGTCTTTATCAGTGCCCAACAGGCATACGTTAGAGCGCATTTACAAGCGCTGGAAAGACCTAGGTGTTGAGTTTGTTCAACCACCAGCGACATCAGTGTATGGGTTAAATTTTATGGCTATCGATCCAGATAAGCATCGCATTCGTGTTTTCATAAATGAATAAAAATGCGTTAAAAATGCTTTTTACCCATTCCCAATGTGACTTCAATAAATTAGACTCAAGGAAACATTAAAAGCGGCGTAGTAATAAGAAGGAATGCCCATGAGCTCAAGTAAGATCCTTAGCGAATCCCTAATCGAGAGCGGAAGAGATATCCCCCTCAAAGAACTGCTTTATGCAAAGCGCGTGCTGGATAACTACATGGCAGTAGCCAAAGAAAGTAGCCCGCTTGAGCTATTAACTGAGATGAAATCGGCAGCAAAGCAAGTAGAATACTTTACAACGACGAGTAACCCGTGTGAGGCTCGTAATGTCATCAGTCAGATGATTGATAAAATCGACACCGCGGAATCTTTTGCTTCGTTCAAAGCATTAGCAGGTAAGCCATCTCAAGCACTCAATGAACTAATTGAAGATCGAGCTCAGCTGATTAAATACGAACGAGAACTCCTGCTCGCCTCAGGCTATGACGCCTCACGAATCTAATATACGCGACAGGCTAAAAGTCATAGCTAACAACGAAAAAGGAGCTCTTAAAGAGCTCCTTTTGCTTTTCAAAAATCGGATACAAAAGACTTAAAGGCCGATATCTTCCGTTATTGCTTTGATTTGTTTGAGGTCCATTTTATAGACTTCAATCATTTGATCGACCTGACTTAGTCGTGAATTAGCTTCATCATGTTTATCACACGCGTCCGACTTCACGTCCCAAGATTTGCCTTCTAAAAATACGTCACACTCTTTCTTGAGTTTCTCAATCTTAGGTAATAATTTTGACCGTTCTTTCTCGAGAGACTCTAATTCTTGCGAAATTTTTAGCTCTTTCTGGAATACTTCGCGGGACCGCTCAAACATAGTCGCTTGCATATCCGCTTGACGACTCAACTTCTCATTTTCTGACTTCGTCGTGTTGATCTTATCTGCCTGCTGCTTCAATTGAGACTCTAGTGACAAGTTGACCTTCTCGACCTCAGTCAATTGCTTTTGCAACTTCTTAAGTGCTTTCTGATGAGCTTCATCTTTCGCGGCGAGTAACTCACTAACTTGGTTTTGTATTTCTTGGTCGAGCGCCTCTTCACGCACTTTTACTTGAGATGCCAAC
Organism: Vibrio sp. OPT46; assembly: GCF_015163535.1. Classification (NCBI taxonomy): domain Bacteria; kingdom Pseudomonadati; phylum Pseudomonadota; class Gammaproteobacteria; order Vibrionales; family Vibrionaceae; genus Vibrio; species Vibrio sp. OPT46. The sequence goes on from NZ_JADDYG010000730.1 coordinate 54,330, forward strand.
TGGGTTTTATCTTGCGTTAGTGCTTGATACTTTTCTTCTAATACGTGGTAAGTCGATTCCCACTTGTTCGCAGTGACAACCGATCCAACAAGGCCACCAAATGCCAAGCCTAACACCGCAGCGATTGCGATATAGATATGCGTACGTTTGTCACGCTCTTCAATGACAACTACGTCGTCTTGCTCTTCCATTTTGTTCTGAGAACTCACCGTATACTACTCCAAGGACTCTTTTACTTTGCTAGCGGATCAATTCCGCAAACATAATTGATGCTGTATAAATCAGAAATGCGCCAATTAATGTTATAACGGTCGCTTTTTGGACTTTTTCATTGGTTCGATAACGAAACAGCACAAATGCTACTGCAATCAACACCGCAATGGCTAATAATCTGGTCATACCGCCTCCTTGTCCACTCATGAAAAACTGCCTAGGTCCGTAGACTGTTTCACAAAGATTCATTGTAACCCATTTATACGTACCATAAGGTCAACTTAGCGTAGATTTTAAAATAAGTGCTCCGATTTTAATCAATTTTGTGTCCTTAATTGAATAACTTATGTCGTAACAATCGAAACACATTTATCGTTCTGAAGTATTTTTGGGTTCCATTCCCTAACCCAATAAATTTTATTTATGCCGTGACTCGCACAAAAAGATTGGCAAACATACCTTCATGAAAATTGATGAGGTTATTTCATTGAAAATAAATTGACATAGGGTGTTGAAATGGACCAAAAACATGATAGAGTTCACACGTTAATGATGACCAGCATCATTAAC
>NZ_JADDYG010000730.1:55122-62464 GCF_015163535.1 Vibrio sp. OPT46
TCTTAATTGAATAACTTATGTCGTAACGATCGAAACACATTTATCGTTCTGAAGTGTTTTTGGGTTCCATTCCCTAACCCAATAAATTTTATTTATGCCGTGACTCGCACAAAAAGATTGGCAAACATACCTTCATGAAAATAGATGAGGTTATTTCATTGAAAATAAATTGACATAGGGTGTTGAAATGGACCAAAAACATGATAGAGTTCACACGTTAATGATGACCAGCATCATTAACTAACCTTTACTCATTTAATTGAGTAATTGTTCCGATGAAGACTGCAGGAGAGTGGTTATTAATCAAATTTTAACATTTGATTAGCATAACTCGCCGAAGAATTAACTATTTCAGGTGCTACCTAGGTAGCGGGGACTGTAGTTGGAGGAACCTCTGGAGAGAACCGTTAAATCGGTCGCCGAAGGAGCAAGTCTTGCACTCACGCAAGGTGAAACTCTCAGGCAAAAGGACAGAGGAGTGGAAAGTTACAACCTAACTATTTTGCTTGGCCTTCCCGCCTACAACCAATAGCTTAGTTCTTTTAGAGATCGTTGATCTCGTCCTTTCCCTCTTCTCCTTATTAGTTGTTTTATTAAGGGGAAATCATGAACAACCTACAATCTTTACTACAAACCATCGATAATTTTGTCTGGGGTCCACCGCTGCTTATTTTGCTAGTGGGTACAGGTGTTTACTTCACTTTTAGCCTTGGCTTGATCCAGTTTAAACACCTCCCAACAGCGCTAGCGATGGTATTCAGTAAAGATAAGTCATCTAATACTCAAGGTGACGTTTCTAGCTTTGCAGCTCTTTGTACTGCACTCTCAGCAACAATTGGTACTGGTAACATTGTTGGTGTTGCCACAGCAATCAAACTCGGTGGACCAGGCGCTCTATTCTGGATGTGGCTCGCTGCCCTTTTCGGAATGGCGACTAAATACGCCGAATGTTTGTTGGCGGTTAAGTACCGAAGAGTCGATGATAAAGGCCAAATGATTGGTGGCCCAATGTATTACTTGCAATACGGTGTTGGCTCAAAAGCTCTCGCGATCATGTTTGCAGTGTTTGCTTTGGGTGTTGCTTGTTTTGGTATCGGTACGTTTCCACAAGTAAACGCGATTCTGGATGCAAGTGAGATATCTCTTGGTGTTAACCGTGAGCTATCTGCCTTTGTACTAACTCTTTTGATTGCTTTCGTAACTTTGGGTGGCATCAAATCCATTGCTAACGTTGCAGGAAAAGTGGTTCCTACCATGGCTGTATTTTATGTGTTGGCGTGTTTAAGCGTGATCATCATGAATGCAGACCAATTGTTCAATGCCGTTGAATTAGTGCTGGTTTCAGCCTTTACATCAACAGCAGCGACTGGTGGTTTTTTAGGTGCAAGCATCATGCTGGCAATCCAATCAGGTATCGCTCGCGGTGTGTTCTCAAATGAATCAGGCTTGGGTAGCGCGCCTATGGCAGCAGCAGCAGCGAAGACAGACTCTTGTGTTAAACAAGGCCTAATTTCAATGACGGGTACCTTTTTCGATACCATCATTATTTGTACCATGACAGGCCTTGCTCTAATCCTGACTGGTGCATGGCAAAGTGACTTTGCAGGTGCCGCGATGACGACTCATGCTTTTGCGGTGGGTTTAAATGCAGATACATTTGGTCCTATGCTCGTCTCAATCGGTTTGATGTTCTTCGCTTTTACCACCATTCTTGGTTGGAACTACTACGGTGAGCGTTGCGTTGTGTTCCTGTTCGGAACTAAAGCTGTGCTTCCATACAAACTGATTTTCGTCGGCTTGGTGGCATCTGGTGCATTCCTTCACCTCGATATGATTTGGCTACTGGCTGATATCGTAAACGGTCTGATGGCAATTCCTAACCTAATTGGTTTGATCGCACTGCGTCACGTCGTACTGGCAGAAACCAAACTGTTCTTTAGCTCAACATCGCAATCAGGTAAAGTTGAAGCAGTGAAAGCTTAGTGAAACGGCAGGTTTGCGGTCACAAACTGTCAGTCACAGAGAGCAAGACACATTAGAAATGGTAAAACACAAAGCCCGCTATTATTTAGCGGGCTTTATTTATCTTCGGTTAAATGGTTAATCTCTCAACCATTGATGCTCAACGTTTTCTCCACGTTCTTCAAAAAACTTCGCATTTTTTTGCTTGAATTGATCCGCTTTCAACTCTGATAGCGGCCAGTCTAAAAATGCTTCTGTTACAAACGAGTCGCCGACACCAACTTCAATCGATTCCAGATGTTTCCCGATGTAGCGATAAAAGTAGCCTTGCCCAAACGCATCGCACACCATAGGTACATGCCTGACACGTTGATGATTGACAGAGACCGAAGCCCAAGTCGTCGTTTTAGGTTCACAGGTTTGCTCTTTTACAACGTCGACCTCAAATTTATTGTCCATAGTTGTCGAAACAAAAACGACAATAGCGTCATGCAAATACACACGCCTGAGCAATAACTGTTTAGTGTCTTGAGTTCGCGTTTGTTGTATTCCATTAGCAAAAGGCTCGAAGTAGCCCCAGTGCCAAGACCAGATCATGCCGCGTTGCGCAAACTGTACTTGTGGCCACGTATGCCAAGCTACAGCGGCACCTATCCCCACAATAAATACAGCGAGTAGTATCAACAATCGATAAATATTACGCATTAAACGGGTTTTTCAATTAATAACTTCACACCAAGTGCGACTAATACTGCGCCCGTCGCGCCTTCCATCCACTTCATAAAGCTTGCATTCTTTAGTAGATTTTTAGCCGAGTTAAGCGCGCCAGCTAAACCACACTGCCAAACCATCGCAATAGCAAAGTGTACAGATGCCATCATCATTGATTGAAGCAAGGGTGAACCTTCTGGATTCACAAACTGTGGCAAGAAAGCCAAATAGAAGACCGCCGTTTTCGGGTTCAAGACGTTAGAAAGAAAGCCCTCTCTAAAAGAGCGCTTACCATTAAACACTTCGTGAATCTGCTCGGTCACGGTCAATCCATCTTTCGACGACATTAGCGCTTTTAAACTGCTCAAACCAAGCCAGATAAGATAAGCTGCGCCAATCATTTTTACGATTTGGAACAACTCTGCTGATTGCGCAAGAATCGCCGAGATACCAACCGCAGAAAAAAAAGCATGTACGAATAAGCCAAAGCAAATCCCTAGACTGGTTGTACATCCATCTTTTAGGCCCGATCGGCTAGTGTTACGGATAACAAGTGCAGTATCTAAACCTGGCGTTAACGTTAAAATCGTAATGGCAATAATAAATGCCTCGAAATTCAAAATATCCATATTATCGTGATAATTAATTGTTAATCCTTCATCAATACCGCCAATCCACAAGATTCGCAAGCTTCTTTTTTAAGAGAGCTATACAACTGGGTGAGTTTATGGACAATGGGTTGGAGTTAATTGTTAATTATTAGTAAATTAACGCAGGTTGCTTAGTGCAACACCATATGAAGGACCCGTTATCGGGTGTTTAGGGAAAGAACAAAAGAATAAGAGTAGTCACATGAACGCATTTACAAAACTCGTTGAACATTCCAAAAAAGTGGCAAATTTTGAGCATCTATCAGCCATCATAGATTGGGATCAAGCGGCGGTCATGCCACCTGGTGGCGCTGAAGCACGCTCGAATGCCACGGCAGAGCTCGATGTACATATCCATTCTTTAATGACTCAACCGCACTTGGGAGAGCTTTTCGCTCAGGCAGAAGAAGAGACGCTGTCTACAAAAGAAAAATCTATCCTAAGAGAAATGAAGCGTGGGTGGCAGCAAGCTAACTTACTACCAGAATCATTAGTTCAAGCTCAATCTCTTGCTGGCTCCAAATGTGAACATGCATGGCGTACACAACGTGGAGAAAATGACTGGGCTGGTTTTGAAAAGAACTGGGCTGAAGTCGTAAAGCTATCGCAGGAAGAAGCGCAAATTAGAGCCGAAGCAAATGGCACGACTCCTTATGATGCCATGCTCGATGTTTATGAACCTGGCACAACATCTGCGTCGTTAGACATTCTTTTTGCTGACGTGAAAACCTGGCTTCCTACTTTGATCGATGAAGCGCTTGAAAAACAACAATCAGACAACATCTTATTGCCAACTGCACACTACCCTGCGGAAAAGCAAAAAGCGCTCGGTTTGGAAGTCATGAAGCTACTTCAATTCGATTTTGAACACGGTCGACTTGATGAGAGTACCCACCCATTTTGTGGTGGTGTACCGACAGATGTGCGTATTACGACACGTTATAATGAAAACGAGTTTGTCCAATCACTGATGGGGATTGTCCACGAAACTGGCCATGCTCGATACGAGCAAGGGCTACCAAAAGATTTATCAGGAACACCCGCGGGAGAAGCTCGCTCTATGGGTATTCATGAATCACAATCACTCTTCTTTGAAATGCAAATAGGACGAAGCAGCGCGTTTATCGATCACCTCGCTCGACTGGCTTCTAACCATTTTTCTGGTAGTGAATTCGAAAAAGACAATTTAGCCAAAATTTACACTCGCGTAGAAAAAGGCTTTATTCGCGTAGATGCTGACGAACTAACATATCCTGCTCACGTTATTCTTCGATATGAAATTGAGCGAGATCTCATGAACGGCGTCATCAAACATACAGATGTACCAGAACTCTGGAACGAAAAGATGAAAGCGTACTTGGGGCTATCAACCGAAGGAAACTTCAAAAATGGCTGTATGCAAGATATCCATTGGACAGACGGAAGTTTTGGCTATTTCCCGTCCTACACGCTCGGTGCGATGTACGCTGCACAATTTATGGCAGCAATGAAACAAACCGTCGATGTAGATGCGGTTATTCGTTCTGGCGACTTAGCTCCGATATTCAATTGGCTCTCGGAAAACATCTGGAGTAAAGGTAGCTTATTCACCACTGATGAGTTGGTAAAACAAGCCACGGGTGAAACACTGAATGCTAAACACTTTCAAGCTCACCTAAAAGATCGCTACTTATAAAGCGAAAAGAATAGAAAGTAAATGCCCAAGGTTCGTATGTTCCTTGGGCTTTTTGTAGGCTCTCTATGTGTTATGCCAAGCTAGGGATGAGCCTAGGCTTGTACAAACAGTCCTCACCCTCTGGTCTAGTTTTAAACCGACGATGAAGCCACATATACTGGCTCGGACTTGCCATGATTGATGTTTCAACTATTTGATTCACGAATGCGGCGGCACGTTGATGATCCTCTTTCGGGAAACCTTCGACGGGCGCACTAATGGTTAGGGTATAGTGTCCGTCTTTTCCTCTTACCATCGTAAAAGGCACAATGGCGCAATCTGTAGAATCAACCAACAAACTTGTACCTGTCGTAGTACAAGCATTTTTAACGGCAAATAACGGTGCAAATGTCGAGCGTCGGTTACCATAATCATGGTCCGGTGCATACCAAACCCGCTCACCCGTTTTAAGTGCTTCAAGCATGGCTTTGACGTTTTTACGATCAATCAGTGTACGATTAGAGCGAGAGCGTCCCTTATACTGAAAATAATCAAAGCACGGATTATTGTTTGGGCGATAAACACCGGTTCCAGACTTTTTAATGCCAAAAGCTCGAGCACCTAACTCTAGATTCATTGAGTGTACGGCCAACATTAATGCACCTTTGCCTGACTTCTCTAAAGCCTCTAGATGCTCCATGCCTTTTATCGTGACGTGTTTGTTTACCCGTTTATCTGACCAAAACCATGCCATTGCGGTCTCAAAAAGTGCGATGCCAGTATTGTCGATGTTGTCTTTTAGAATTGCTTCGCGTTGGCATTTTTCCATATGAGGGAAGCAAAGCTCAAGATTGCGTCTGATCGTAACTTGACGTTTTCTCATGAATCGCATAGCTAAACGACCAATGTTGCGTCCCAAAGCTAGTTGAACTTTAAAAGGAAGGAGGCTAAGTAAGTACATCACGCTAATGATAATTAACGTTCCCCAGTAACGAGGCAAAAGAAATTCGGCCTTGAATGCAGGCTTTTTGTATTTGTTCATGTAAGTATTGTCAGATGTGCCCATCTATAAGTGATAAAAACAATGATAATGGACTGCACTTTTATCATTGATAACGCTAATAACATAAATTAAAGCGCGCGGATTCTATGGTTCTTCGACACACTACACAATAAGAACTTTGCAGAAATATGTAGGGAATGAAAAAGCAGTAAAGATGAGTCGCCACGTTAACATCTATCGGAGTGATTTATCTACTGCCCTTTCCTAAAGTTTGAAGAAACATAACTTTGTATTTTCAATGCGCTAAATAATGTCTATTTTTCAATCACATAATGCGACTGTTATGAATACAACAATAAGACGTCATATCAATACTCGCCATTAGCGATTGAATTTGCACTAAAAAGCCGCAGCAATTTCTCGCTGCGGCTTCTTATTCACTTAACAAGTAGAGTGGCGTTATTCGTGCCCTACAGTTTTGGATAATAAATTTACGATCAACACACCAGCGATGATAAACCCAATACCAACTAGGGCTGGTAAGTCTAGACGCTGTCCGTAAACAAAGTAACCAACCGTCGCAACCAAAACGATCCCAGCACCACTCCATATGGCATAAACAACCCCAACAGGCATTGTTTGCACTGTGACGGAAAGCAAGAAGAAAGCGATGCCGTAACCAATCAAAACGACTGTGCTCGGCATTACTTTCGTAAATTGCTCTGTTTTGGGAATATAAGAAGTGGCAATCACTTCACATACAATCGCGATCGACAGCGCCAACATTGGTGGCATAGAGACAAGCATTTTGAACATAAGGCATTAACGCTCAACAGAAATGTAACCGACAACATGTCCGGATAATTAGGCCGCGCATTATACCCAACTCATCTCACGATGGAATACCACTAACGATGTTTACACACCATCACTTTCGCTTACTTTTTGATGACCAGGTGAAAGGCTGACGTTTTGGTGCTGACGAGAAATTTCAAAGTAGATATGCATATCAATCGGCTCAGGTGTATTGAGTAGCATCTTACCTACTTCACGTTGGAAATGACCATAATTACCTAGCTCATCCGTTAGTTCTAGGAGCTCGTAAGAGGCTTCATCGGCAAACATTCCATACGCATACTGATAATGACTGATATCCTTGCTCTTATCATAACCCAGCTTTTGAAGAGCTTGATCAATCTCTTCCGGCGTATAAATATCTTTATCACCAAACGAATGCAGTAGCACGCAAGGAACTTCTTGAGCTATGCTCTGAATCTTTGTCTTTCTCTTGAAAATACCGAACATAATGTCCTCCACTGACGATGTTTCCAAATATGCACATTAATGCAAAATGGTGAGCTG
>NZ_JADDYG010000730.1:62474-63745 GCF_015163535.1 Vibrio sp. OPT46
GTCTTTATCACCAAACGAATGCAGTAGCACGCAAGGAACTTCTTGAGCGATGCTCTGAATCTTTGTCTTTCTCTTGAAAATACCGAACATAATGTCCTCCACTGACGATGTTTCCAAATATGCACATTAATGCAAAATGGTGAGCTGATTGTTTTTAGTATGGCTCATTAATTTGAGACTTCCTTACTACGAAGTCACCTTCACATATTAACGTGATCGCATAATTACCAGCAAATAGTACACACTGCGTTTCAAACCTATCTCATCAGAAACTCTGCTTTAGTCACAATTGTGTGACAACCCCGAGTACGGTTTACCATAATGTAAAGAGTAGATTGAAAAGTCGGATTTCGTATCGACATCTAAACTTAATTAAGTTAGCTTTAGAAGTATAGACGTCTAGATTGACTATACTTAGGGAGAGAAAGTCGTGCCAATTAGAATTCCAGATCAATTACCAGCTACCGATGTATTAAGGACAGAAAACATCTTCGTGATGAGTGAAACGCGTGCAGCGAGTCAGGAAATACGTCCTTTAAGAGTGCTGATCCTTAATCTGATGCCAAAAAAAATAGAGACTGAAACTCAGTTTCTGCGTCTACTCTCAAACAGCCCACTACAGGTTAACGTCGAATTACTGCGCATTGATAACCGCCCGAGTAAAAATACGCCAACTGAACATTTAGACACGTTTTATCGCCAATTTGAAATGGTGCGAGATAAAAACTTCGATGGCATGATCATTACTGGGGCTCCATTAGGTTTGGTGCAATTTGAAGATGTCATTTATTGGGATCATCTCAAAACCATCATGGAGTGGGCAAAAGATCATGTGACATCCACTCTTTATGTTTGCTGGGCTGCGCAAGCAGGGTTAAAGCTGCTCTACAATCTACCTAAAAAAACGCGTAAAGAAAAACTTTCAGGTGTTTATCATCATCAAATCCATCATCAGTTTCACCCTATCTTACGCGGATTTGATGACACGTTTTTGGCTCCTCACTCGCGTTACGCAGATTTTTCGCCTCACTTTCTAGAAGAGCATACTGACTTAGACATTTTAGCGACATCGGATGTCGCAGGTGTGTACTTGGCCACCACAAAAGACAAGCGCAATGTCTTTGTCACAGGACACCCTGAGTATGATTCTCACACTTTACATAATGAATATATCCGAGATTTAAGCGAAGGTATGGAGCCCGCTATTCCTGTCAACTATTACCCAAACAACAACCCAGATAACCCACCAATTGCAAGCTGGAGAAGCCATG
>NZ_JADDYG010000730.1:63755-66375 GCF_015163535.1 Vibrio sp. OPT46
ACGCAATGTCTTTGTCACAGGACACCCTGAGTATGATTCTCACACCTTACATAATGAATATACCCGAGATTTAAGCGAAGGTATGGAGCCCGCTATTCCTGTCAACTATTACCCAAACAACAACCCAGATAACCCACCAATTGCAAGCTGGAGAAGCCATGGACACCTCCTCTTTTTAAACTGGCTGAACTACTGTGTTTATCAGCAAACACCGTACGACCTCGATCACTTCAGTGAAGATGCTTTCACTAAAGACGATTAGCTTCAAAATAAGCAAACAAAGCACTCATCATTACCGAAATGTAATATGTGAACCAAGCCGCCATATGGCGGCTTTTTCATAACAGTTTGCAAACCTGATCGCATAGTGTTTTTTCCTCAATAGGCTTTTGCTAAGTAATTCATATCATGCAGAAAGATTCAGGGATGTAGGGATAAAGAATGAAAACAGCAAAGCTCGGTGCACTAATATTATTGTCTCAGTTTGCACTCGTGGGTTGCGTGACGGTGAAAGAAGATGGAAGCCCTGTCGTTAAAGCAGATCCTGTGGCAATGGCAGAATCACGTATCGCACTTGGCTTAGGTTATTTAGACGGCGGTAACATGATTCGCGCGCATGATAACTTACAACAAGCCTTAAACCACGCACCTCAATACTATCGCGCGCAATTATCTATGGCTCACTACTACGAAACGGTTGGTGAAGATATTAAAGCCGAACAGATGTATAAACGCTCTCTACGCCAACACACTAAAAACGGAAATGTGCTCAATAACTACGGTACTTTTCTTTGCAAGCGAGGTGACTTCGAAAAAGCCGATCAGATGTTTAATCGAGCCATTGAGCAGCCTTATTACTACCTTATTCCAGCAAGCTATGAGAATGCAGCTTTTTGTGCGCTAAAATCACAAGATAAAGACAAAGCGAGATACTACTTTACTAGAGCTATCGATCATGACCCTCATAGACCAAAATCGATTTTGCAACTCGCTAAAATAGAAATTGATAGCGGTGATTATACTGAAGCTAGAATTCGATTAATGAGATTCAATCAAATGTATGGCGTGAAGAAGCCCTCTTTGCAACTCATGATTCAACTTGAACGTGCAGCAGGCAATGAAGCTCTCGAGAAAAAGTATCAAAAACAATTGGAAAAATTTTCTTAGTACAAAATAGCGATACATAAGGCGCATTAGCTCACAGCCAATACAGCGCTTGACCAAGAATCCAGTGAATTCAGACTCACGGTGATACATTCATCCTGTACATAAACGTCAAATTCGGTACTATTTGAACGGAATAAGTGACCAAGTCACATTATAAAAAGTGCGCACACAACGAAATTTGTACATCATACTGTTTTTAAGATTGATTTCGGCACATTGATAAATACTAAATATTACTGACATGCACCAGAAGGAAGTTGAAGCCGGATGAAACCTGCCTGCACTCTGTTATTACTCACTTTGCTGAGTTCACCTTTTGTCGTCAGTGCACAAGAAAATATTGAGAAAACATTCACATTTGGCATTGTGTCCAATAAAGCCCAAAGCAAAATCAAAAAAGCGACGCCCCTTACTCAGTATGTAACTGAAAGTATGGCTGAATATGGTTACGCAAAAGGGGCGGTAAAGGTATTTAAAAATTATCGTCAGCTCGCGGTTGCGCTTGAAAATGGCACCGTTCAAATTGCAACGGCGACCCCCTTTAATGCGATGACCTTAGAAAAGCAGTCTAATAGCCAAGTCCTTGCTATACGATGGAAAAAAGGCCTGCAAAAATATCATACGGTGTTCTTTACTAATAAAGAGAGTGGCATTGAGTCATTTTCTGACCTGCGAGGAAAAACGCTTGTTTTCGAAAAGCGCACGTCTACCAGCAGCTATTACCTACCTGCGATTACATTGCTGAACCACGGAGAAAAACTGCAATACCTTCCCTCTCCTGATGACAAACCGGCCAAAGACAGTATTGGTTATTTATTCCTTGATGAGCAACTCGCTCAGTCAAATGAAATCAACCTATCTGTATGGGTATATAAACAGAGAGTTGCAGCAGGAGCATTCAGTAACTTCAACTGGAACAATCCCAAAGATTTGCCAGAGAACATGAAAGACAAACTAGCGATTTTTTCTCGTTCTGTTGAAATACCCAGGGATTTAATTCTCGCTTCTCCAAGCATGAGCCTAGAGCAACAGCGTAAAATCACGTCAATACTGCTTGATATGGATACAACTCACGAAGGCTCTCTCGCACTTAAAAAGTTTCAGAACACCAAAAAATTTAGCGCGCTTACTCCAGAAATGCGAGCCTCCTTAAGTACAGTGCGCAAGTCAGTTCACTTGTTACCGAAGGTGGATTGATGTTTCAAAAGCTCTCACTCGAAACCAAATACATTTGCTCGACAATGTTCGTTGTCTTGTTTGTTGTGGTGATAAATCTTGCGTTATACATGCACGGTTACGATGCGTATTCAAATAGCTTAACTCAACAAATCACGAACAACTCTCAAGAAAAAACCGAATCTTACGTTAAGCAAAAAGGGTTGGTTTATGCAGAGCTATTATCAAAACAGCTTTTTGATCCACTCTATACAGACAATATCAGTCAAGCGTATGA
>NZ_JADDYG010000730.1:66385-73555 GCF_015163535.1 Vibrio sp. OPT46
GATCACGAACAACTCTCAAGAAAAAACAGAATCTTACGTTAAGCAAAAAGGGTTGGTTTATGCAGAGCTATTATCAAAACAGCTTTTTGATCCACTCTATACAGACAATATCAGTCAAGCGTATGAGCAAATTAAGGCAACATTGAGCCAGCCAGATGTCTCGAAAATACATGTTGTTGACAATGAAGGGCTAATCTTTCACGACGGCACTACTCAGCTAAGGATGTTTGCCCAACCCCATTACCGCTCTCCTTTTATTTTGAAAGCAATAGAAGAATCTAGAACTCTCGTTTCCTTTTCCAAGCATCAGTTGGAGATCGCAGCGCCGATTCAGCAATCAAACATAACTCTTGGGGCGGTATATCTTGAGCTTAACTTGATACATCTACTGGAAGAGAAAGAACAGAACATTGAACAAGTCCAAGCGATTACCTCAAACGATAAACAGAAGATGTTTAACTTGCTGCTAACGATCAGTGGGATATCCGTTCTATTCGGTAGCATCATCGCTTATGCTTTGGGGCGGTCGTTAACTAAGCCACTCAAGCAACTAAAAGATCAATTTTCAGAGTCAAATACCCAAGCGCTGCCAGTCACCGACATACAAAGCAAAGATGAAGTGGGAGAACTTATTTCGGCGTACAACAAAATGTCAAACAAAGTGAACCGATACACCAGCCGAGTTGAGTTCATGGCGTACCACGATATTCTGACTTCCCTGCCAAACCGAGAAAAGTTACTCATTGATATTCAAACGCAAATAACTGACCACAAATCCCCCTCACTTGCGGTTGTGTTTATTGACTTGGATGACTTTAAGCACATTAACGATAACTACGGACATAACATTGGGGATAAATTGCTAGGCCATCTTGCTTCAGAGCTTCAAGGCCGTTTGCCGAGTTATTTTAAGCCGCTTTACCGCCTTTCTACCATCGTAAGTCGAGTAGGTGCGGACGAATTTGTACTGGCCTTTCCGTGCTCGGACAATCATGAAGCTAGAGAAAAAGCGCACGCTATTCATCGCCAACTACTCTCTCCCTTGAGTTTGGAAGAGAACGATATTCAAATTACGGCAAGCCTCGGAGTTGCTGTGTATCCAGAATTTGGTTCAAACGCTGAGTCTCTTTTACAGCTTTCTTCTCTTGCGGCGCAGGAATCCAAAAGACGCGGTAAAGACATTATGACGATATACGATTCCACGTTTGATGAAACGATTAAACAACGTTTATACATAGAACGAGAACTGCGTCGTTCAGTACGTGACTTGTCTCAATTCGAGCTGTGGTATCAACCACAATTTGATCTAAAAACCTATCGCCTAATTGGGGTCGAAGCATTGGTTAGGTGGAATCATCCCGAGAAAGGCTATATCAGTCCAGAATCGTTTATCCCGATCGCAGAGCAAAGTGATTTAATATTGGAGCTTGGAGAACATATCATTGAGACGGCAATTGCTCAGCGGGCAATGTGGGCAGAACATTTCGGTACGGATTTTCACATCGCATTAAACTTGTCCCCAAGACAAATCTATCGCCAAGATTTAAGTCAATTATTTTCTAAGTATTTACGACGACATGATGTCGCCCCTCAAACCATTCATGTTGAAGTGACAGAGTCACTTTTTATTGATGATACAGAGAAAGCTCAATATGTGCTTAAAAAACTACAAAGTATCGGAGTGGAAGTTTGGCTAGATGACTTTGGTACGGGGTATTCAGCCCTTGCCTACCTACAACATATGGCTTTTGACGGGCTCAAGATTGATCGTTCATTTATCGCTCAAATCCGAAAAAGCGATCAAGACGATTCATTAGTTCGCGCGATTGTATCCATGGCTCACAACCTAAGAATGAAAGTAGTAGCCGAAGGCGTAGAAACTCAAACTCAACTCACACGAATGGAGTCTCTCCACTGTGACATCGTACAAGGTTTTTTCTTAGGTAGACCTGTACCTGCCGAGGAATTGATTGCATTTGAATACCAACGAGGGAGTGGCGCTCAAAACGTCAATCACTTTGCTTAGAACGCCGTTTTGTTAACTATTGCCGCTTAGCGCGTTAGTACTCGTAATGCAATATCGGTCACACTTCCCCCACCTCATTAATATGAATTTTCTCTTAAAATCTAACATCTGAGATAAATAAACTACACTTTTCATATCAACTTCTTGGATATGGAAATGCGCGTGGTAGGAATCTTTTCTTGGAACAACCTGTCGGTAAAACAAAAGCTATTTGGGTTGGTTTTGCTGCCAATTTTATTGTTGCTTGTCCTCGCGGGTAAACATGTACAAAGCCTTTCTATCCAGGCTCAGGAACTACAAAAAGCACAGTTATTCTCTGTCTACATAGACCGCGTATCTTCGCTTTATCACCTACCGAATAACCCTGATGTAATAGATAAGCAACTAAAAACTCAGCAGATATCTCAATTGTTACGCGACACCGCTGCGCCAGTATTCGGTGAAAACGCTGAGATACTAAACCAGTTGATAAGCTTTGAGGAAGCAACCCTCTCGATGCTCTCTTCGCAAAATCAAGAAGAAAAGTTAGATGCGGCAGAGTGGCGAGCTGATACGTTCAAAGAAATCCTCATGAGCTTAGACAAAGTCTATTTTAGAAATGTGAGTTATGAAACAAACACTCACCTTTCTTCTTTGATGCAACTTGAATGGTTGATGTTTTGGTCCACTGAAGAGCATAGATTAAGCGAATATTTGATTCGATCTTCAGAGGAAAATAACGAGTATGACCTCACAACACAGGCTTCTATCCAATCTTTAATCCAGAACCAACAACTATTTCTAGAGCGTTTTGTGACGCTAAATGCCAATCAACAACAAGTAGATCTGCTCATTGAGACGTTTACGGGTGAAGTCTTTATCAAAAGCCAAGAGTTTCGTGCTTATTTATTGCAACCAGCTCAACTCAAATCATTAACCCCGGATGAGATTGATGCGGGGTTATCTGCACTCAACAAACGCTTATCGTTATTACAAAGTGTTGACGACAAAATGGAACAACAGCTGAGTGATGATATATCAAAGACAATCAACACGACGACACAGCACCGCTTTACCTTTATCGCAATGATGAGCCTTTTAACGCTGTTGGTCGTAAGTTTAACGCTAAGATTGGTGCGAAAAGTTACTGGAAACTTGAATCTAGTCCTCAAATTTCTCAGTAACGAAAGCAATGAACAAAGTAACACTGAAAATTCACCTCTTGCTCAACTAATAAAGGGTAAAGACGAGCTGAGTAAGTTTGCTCGAGAGGTAAAAAAGCTTAGTGATGAGCGGATGTTGTCCAGACTAAAGCTCACACAAGCTAAAGAAGATGCAGAACAAGCAAAAGATGATGCAATTAAGGCGAGTAAAGCCAAAAGTAGCTTTTTGGCCAACATGTCCCACGAGATCCGCACGCCGCTAAATGGCGTTATTGGCATCTCTGAAGTGTTATCCGATACTTCCCTGACTGCCACACAACGCGATTACGTCGATACGATTGAAACCTCCTCCCAACTGCTTTTGAGTTTAATTAATGACGTTCTAGACTTCTCAAAAATTGAATCTGGGATGTTGCTCATTAGCCCACATTCAACTTGTGTTCGAGAGTCTATCTATGACATTGCTTCTATCATTTCACCGAAAGCAAAGGAAAAAGGCATCGATGTGCAAGTCAACATTAGCCGTAACACGCCTTACCACGTAATGTTGGATGACCATCGTATACGCCAAGTTGTCATGAACTTCATGTCTAACGCGGTAAAATTTACCGAACAAGGCAGTGTAGAGCTATCGGTCATCACCCGCGAAATAAAAAATGGTGAAGCGGTCATCGAGTTCTCTGTTAAAGATTCAGGGATTGGTATTGATGCCCAGCAGCAAAAGAAAATATTTGCTCCATTTGCCCAAGAGGATAACTCTACTACCCGACAATTTGGGGGAACTGGACTTGGGCTTGCCATTAGCACGCAATTAGTTGAGCTAATGGGTGGAGAAATTCAACTTGAATCCGAGAAAGGTAAAGGCAGTCGCTTCTTCTTTGAACTAACTGCTCCTGTTGTGACGCAAGAGTTTAACGCTTATCACGCTCTGAATCACAACGACATATGGATTGTATGCAGCAGTACTCAACTAGAACAAAAACTGCGTAACGAGTTAAGTTTTTTCAACATCAATATAACGCAGTCAGTAGATACCTTAAGTGCGTTGCCAACGTGGATTGATAACGAGCGCGTTATCGTTATTCATGTAGAAGCATCACCAAATGCAGCGGCGATGCATATCGATGAGATAGAAAGCCTTTGTAAACGAAACATTCGTGTCTGCCTCATCAAGCACCTTCATAGCCCACAATTCGACTTTAGAAGCAGTATCAGCGCCTTGGTCACTCAGCCACTACTAGGGCAGCGCTTAATTAAAGCACTTGAAAGTTGTGCGGCAAATTTCTCGCACGCACAACAAGAGAGCATTTCAGCGCAACATGTTAAATCTTTGCCGAAAATTTTGGTCGTTGATGACAATACGGTCAATCAAAAAATCGCGGGGCTACACGTCACAAAAGCTGGCTTCGACTTTGATGTCGCAGTAAACGGACAAGAAGCGGTTGAGAAATTTCAACAGAATCAATACAGCCTAATTTTAATGGACTGCATGATGCCCGTAATGGATGGATTTGAAGCCACCCAAATAATTCGTCAAATAGAAGTAAAAGAAAAACGCGCTTTCAGAATTCCGATTATTGCTCTAACGGCAAGTGTGGTCGATGACGATATACAAAAATGCTTTGACGTTGGAATGGATGACTATGTGCCCAAACCGTTTAAAGCAGGGTTGCTTAAAGAGAAGTTAGATAAGGCAATTGGGTTACGTGTTTCCAACACGACGCCTGCTGAACCACACCAAGAGAACACTACTCTCGATACAACTCATAAACTACCTGCGAGTTCAGAGCAACCAGAAGCAACGGTAACGCCTATTCGCTCCGAACGTATCTTGCTTGTCGAAGACAATAGAGTGAACCAGAAAGTGGCTTCTCTATTGCTATCTAAAGCAGGCTATCAATTCGAAGTCGCAGAAAACGGACAAATTGCAGTCGAAATGTTCCAAAAAGATGGAAAGTTTGATGTTATTTTGATGGATTGCATGATGCCCATAATGGATGGGTTTGAAGCTTCTAGGCAAATTAGAGCTTATGAAGCGAGTAAAGGATTAGCTAAGACGCCCATTATCGCATTAACAGCAAGCGTCGTTGATGATGATATTCAACGCTGCTTTGATTCAGGAATGGATGCCTACGTACCAAAGCCTGTGCGCAAAGAAAAACTGTTGTATCAAATTGAACAAGCAATGTAGGTGGATTCTATGAGTAGAAATCATTCTCGCGTTGCTTTTCCTTTGCGTTACATAAAACGCTATCTGTTTATTCTGATTGCCCTTCTTTCATTAAATTGCCAAGCTCTCGCTGCAGAGAGCTACGCCGTTTTCTCATTTAATGACGAATTCTCTCCGCTCACTGTCAATAAAGCGCGAAAGTTGTACAGAGGGAAGACGCAACTTTTACAAGGCCAGCGAATTGAACTCTCTGACTGGCCTGCGACATCAACAGAAAGAGCTGAGTTCTATCGTTATCTTCTCAACAAAAATTTAGCGCAAATGAACGCGCATTGGGCAAGCTTGTCTTTTTCAGGTAAAGCTAGACCGCCAAAAGTGATTGCACGCTCCAGCATTGATGACCTCATAGCATGGATGCAAGAGAAGCCGAATAGAATTGGTTATGCCCCAACATCGAGCGTCCCTAGTAATGCTCACGTTTTATGTGTGGTTAGCTCGGAGAACTGATATGAAAAAATATTTAACCATGTTATCGCTGAGTATCGCGACCTTTCCGAGCTCAGCCACGATTGAACTAACAGAACAACTTTCTTTAAGTGGTTTTGGCTCTACTTCGTGGGCAAAATCCGATAACCCAACTACGTTACTAGTTAACCGCTTTATTGGCGATGAATCTTGTTTCGATTGCGATACCACTTTCGGCATGCAGCTCGATTATTTTCACAAGGCATTTCGGGCATCCGCACAAGTCGTAAAGCGCCCGCAAGACCATTGGAGCTCGCCTCAGCTCGAGTGGGCGTATTTGGCTTATACCTATCAAAACATAGAAATACGAGGAGGACGCTTAAGACTGCCACTGTTTTTGATGTCTGAGTACAACTATGTCGGCCACGCTTTTACCCAAGCCCGCCCACCGAATGAGGTATATGACAGCATTCTAGGTATCACGGCTTATAACGGCCTATCTGCACGCTGGATTCATGACCTTAATGAGCAAATCGTACTTACCGCCATGCCGTTTGTCGGGTTTAAAGACAATAGTGACGTAACCATCAATGAACGTACTGAATTGGAAATTGAGTCAAACAACACTGCAGGGATGAACTTAACGCTAAGCGGAGAGAGTTATCGTTGGAATTTTTCCTACCTCCACGGCGATTATGATCAAACAACGACGCTCTCTAACATTGAGCAATCCACTCCCGGTGGCGGAACCACAATCATTGACCGTCTAGTTGAAACAGAAAAAAACAACACGATCGATCTGTTTTCTCTAGGGTTAAGATACGAGCTCGATAACATTGTGATTATGGCAGAAGGACAGACCAGCAATCTTTCCTCATCTTGGTACGCGACAACAAGTTATAATGTAAACAAGCTGACTCCTTATATTGTTTACGGTCAGCAGTTTAATAGTCGGGATAAAAAAAGTGGAGACAGTTTCTTACTCGGATTGAGATACGACCTAGATTACAACGTTTCCCTAAACGCAGAATGGCAAAGGTTCAACGCCTACAATAATAGCTCTGGCGCGTTTTCATCAGCCCCAAAGGATGACAGTGCGAGCCTTTATACGCTAATGCTCAACTTCGTTTTTTAATGTTTCTTACAGTACCAACTTCCACAACACTGGGGGCTGTTTGTTGTATTAAGAAGGCTTTTTGCAACACGTAACTAAACGCTAAACAACTGGAAGGAATAGAATCGATCAGATAGGTAAGTGGCAATCCAAACAGAGACAAAGGTTACTCTATTTCGGTTTATTTTGATTGCCTTTTAACCGCTTTTCTTTGCGTCGCAGTGCCCGGAAAAACTTTGACTCTTCGTGGTAC
>NZ_JADDYG010000730.1:73565-74648 GCF_015163535.1 Vibrio sp. OPT46
AACTCCTTATATTGTTTACGGTCAGCAGTTTAATAGTCGGGATAAAAAAAGTGGAGACAGTTTCTTACTCGGATTGAGATATGACCTAGATTACAACGTTTCCCTGAACGCAGAATGGCAAAGGTTCAACGCCTACAATAATAGCTCTGGCGCGTTTTCATCAGCCCCAAAGGATGACAGTGCGAGCCTTTATACGCTAATGCTCAACTTCGTTTTTTAATGTTTCTTACAGTACCAATTTCCACAACGCTAGAGGCTGTTGCATTAAGAAGGCTTTTTGCAACACGTAACTAAACGCTAAACGACTGGAAGGGATAGAATCGTTCAGATAGGTAAGTGGCAATCCAAACAGAGACAAAGGTTACTCTATTTCGGTTTGTTTTGATTGCCTTTTAACCGCTTTTCTTTGCGTCGCAGTGCCCGGAAAAACTTTGACTCTTCGTGGTACCAACCAAGGACACTAATTGGAAAGCCCACGAGCATCATAATAAAAACATCCGCAGGGAGTTGTTCCCAAATGTCGCTTAAAGAATGCAGCTCTCCAAAAATGAACAAACCGATGACTTTACCAAGCAGTAATGCACAACAAATCATAAAGAAGGACTTTAATATATAGTGCCATTTGCCTTTTTTACGCTCTTCTCTCCAATAGGCATATTTATATTGTCGGTCGTACATTCATCCCCCTAAAGTAAACTTGCCGTAAGTTTAAGTATCTCGATAGCGTAAAGTGCGTTTGCACCTCTTTAATCATAGTGCGTATCTAAAGTGAATGCTTGTCGTGGCAATAAGAAGGAGAGGTATTCTGTAGTAAGAGCTACATAATCTCTGAACGTTATATGTCTTGTGTCATTCGGATGATGCCTGATTTTGCTTATCGCTAGTGTTTTCTGAACACCCAAATCGGGCCGATGAGTAGAAACTGTAAATCCTCAAAAAACGACGGTTTTTTACCTTCAATCTTGTGACCGATAAATTGCAATATCCACAATACACCAAACAAGAGCATAGAAATATGCAGAACGGGCAACATCAATACCTCTAGAGACCAAATAAGGCCAATGCACGCTAATGTGTAGCCGA
>NZ_JADDYG010000730.1:74890-80695 GCF_015163535.1 Vibrio sp. OPT46
GTAAAGGCTACGAGCAACGAGCGACAAAACAACAGAGGCCAGTGCGTTGCCGATTACTCACCAAGCAACGCTCGTTGTGCTTTCGGCAGCTTGGCAACGACAAGAGCATAAGAGCGTTCACACAAGTCTTGAATCAACCCATCCTCGACATCACCGTTAAAATAAACCGTTATCCAATGACGCTTATTTAAGTGATAACCCGGGATAATATCCGTAAACTGCGACGTTAAGACTTCTCCATCTTCTGGTTTTACTTTTACGCTGACATACTCCCGACCGTTTCTCTCTGCAATGATGGCAAACATCTTGCCTTTGATTTTGTATACAAGCGCTTCAGGCCCAAATGGGAAATCGCTTTCTGCACACATGAAGGTACTTAAGTATTGTTCTAGTTCTTTGCTTTTCATATCCCCTGCCTCCTTCTGCGTTCTCATTCAAATTGTGGCAATAGCAATTTTAACGCCTGGTTAACCTGCTCTTTTTCATTGCCTTCTAAACCATGCAATAACGATTGCTGAACGTCTACATGCTCCAAAATTAGCTTGTCAATTAAGGTTAAGCCTTGCCCTGTTAGTTCAACGGTGACGCTACGTCGGTCTTCTTTACTATGGGTTCTGGTGATAAACCCTTTCTTCTCTAGTTTATCTAAGCGATTAGTCATCGCACCCGAAGTGAGCATCATCGACTCCATTAACGCTGAAGGAGTAAGCCAATATGGTGAACCAGCTCGACGCAGTGTCGCTAACACATCAAATTCACCCATTTTCAGGTCGTACTTCTTATGTAGCTCGGCGACCCTAGATTCCATGTGTTTTGCAATTCGCATTAGTCGACCCATTATTGCCATCGGTTCAGTGTCGAGGTCTGGCTTCTCCCTAGCCCACTGCTCTACCACTCTATCAATTGCATCCATTATTTCTCTCCAAACATCATATATTTTTTATTTTAACATAAAGATACTTTACAAAAAGCCACCTTGCCGATATCGTTACATTTAATTATCTCTACATAAAGATATTTAACATGAACATTTTACTTGCGATGATTCCTGCCTTTTTTTGGGGGACGACTTACGCTGTTACTCAGTTTACTCTACCGGACTGGCCTCCCGTTTTACTTGGCGCTCTAAGGGCACTGCCTGCGGGTCTTTTGTTGCTGGCAATAAAGCCCTCGTTTCCAAAAAGAAGTGAGTGGAAGGTGCTGCTTGTTTTAGGAACCATCAACATCGCTTGCTTCTTTGGTCTCATTTTTGTCATGGCTTTGACGCTTCCTTCTGCCATCTCTGGTGTTGGTATGGTTTCGGTCCCCGTTTTTGCGATGCTGTTTGGTTGGGCGGTCTACAAACGTCAGCCTAGTGGCATTCAAGCGATAAGCGGCGCAACTTTGATTGCTTTAGCTTGGTTCTTATTTGATCCTAGCTCTATTTCTCTCGAACCCGTGGGCTTACTTGCGATGATCTCCGCCATTATGTGCATCGTGATAGGAAGTAGCGTAACAAAGTCACTAGGTACAAAAATGCACTGGTGGACAGTGCTAACATGGCAGCTCATTTTGGGTGGCGTGATTATGTCTATCGCAACAAGTGTGCTGGCGATAAACAATCCAGAGCCATATGTTACGGTCGTTCAGGACGTATCCATGACGAATATTCTAGGGTTACTGTGGGTAATTATTCTGAACACCGCATTAGGGTATGGCATGTATGTATGGTTATTACAGCGGATGTCGGTCGTAGATTTTACCTTTGGTGGTATTGCAAACCCAGTCGCAGGCATTGTTTCGGGCCTACTGCTATTGGGGGAAACGTTCACTCCTCTGCAATACAGCTTAATGCTAGGAATGATCGTAATGTCATTACTACCTCAGCTCATTACGTCGATCAAAGCGAAAAGAGCCGCACTCTCCTCCTAAGTAACGTTAATTCCTAACACTCTAAAAGTAATGAGAGTGTTAGGAACCCTCAAGTGTGACCCCATCAGCAGAAATCATCGCTAACCTAGGCAACTGACACCTTTAAAACGGTACGTTTTGACGTTATGGCTGTTAAGCGCTTGCAAGGTTAGTCAGGGGCTCTGGTTTAGCGTAAACATAACCTTGAATAAGGTAAATCGCATGCTGAGCCAGGTATTCGACTTGAGCCTGGCTCTCTACACCTTCTGCAATCATCTCACATTCCGCTTTGTTCGCTGCAGACACAATTGAGTCCAGCACTTTCAATTTTTGGTCGTCAGATCCTATTGGATCAATAAACATCTTATCCACTTTTAAACATCGGATGCCCAAATCTTGTAGGTAAGAAAAGCCACCATATCCGGTACCAAAATCGTCAATTTTGAACTTGTAGCCTTTATTCGTTAAATACAAAATCTCTTTTTTCGCGGCCTCAGTGTCTTTTACTGGTATTCTCTCGGTCAACTCAAAATGAATTCTATTCGAGATTGGCCAATTTAACTCCGACAGCAACTTCGTTAATACGCCTGACTCTAAATGGGAGGAAACAATATTGATGCTGACCCACGTATGCTCGGGCAAGTCACTTAAGTCTTGTATGATTTTACGAATAAGCTGATTGGTCATCGGGATAATCAGGCCACTTTCTTCTGCAGCACCAATAAACATATTTGGTGGCACCATTCCATCACGCCGCGACCATCGAATCAGAGCTTCGTATCCTACTGTCTTACCATCGCGACTATCGACAATCGCCTGGTAGTAAGGAATAAATTCTGCATTACTAATCCCATTTTCAATTAGACCAGTAATGGATTTTCTCAAGCTTTTACCAGATATGTATGCAAAGGCAGTCGCAAGACCAGTAAGCACACTTACAAGACCGCCCCACAAAAATACTCTTTCCTGAGCATAATTTTTAAGTTTTTCACCGCTGTATATCTTGATGAGCATGTTGGCTTGAGACTCTCCTGAAAAGAAAAACTCTTTTGAGAGTGCGTTTTCTTCTCCTGCAATATTCGCTTTGCCACGGCTTATCGTTAAATCACCAAATATTGGTTCATCATACTTAAACTCTACAAATAGGCAGTCTTTGCAAGGCGTTTTTATTACCTCGTTAACCCAACTGTTATCAAGCACCCAGAAAACTTCAACGTGTTCATTATCATAAATGACCATCCACTCTATTTGGTCATTCTGTTGCGGCAAAATAAGTGATGCGAAAAAGTTCTCATCCATCTGAAATCGTTCACTACTAGATGGGCGAGACACTTCACTACCAACCGTGGAACACGTTTTTCCGCCTTCTGTGGTCATCGCAATAAAACGAATGTAACGGTTATAAAAACGTGGGTCGCGTAAAGTTCTTACATCACTATCACTACAAGTAAAATCTAACTGAGCAATCTGCTTCACTATTGCTCCGTCCAAATAGGCAGACCTTTGATTTAAATAATCTACGTAAGCATCTATTTTCGACGCTTTTACCGAGTTGACGTAAAAGTTGGTTATCGAATGAAAGGCCACTACAAATATGGCGATGGGAACTAAGCCGAGTAAAATGGCATACCTTGTATTCTTTGTTATCAAAGTTCGTCCTGCTAATCTGTCAAGCAACCTAAGTGGGATATGAATACTATCTCATTTTTATAGTCCAAAAAGTGAGGAATGACGCTCAATAAAATTATAGACTCAAGTGGCTTTCAGATGTCGGGATTTAGAATGTGAGCACCAAACCACATTCGAGGAGAACAAAGTAGCGACTAAGTGAAAAGTAAGAACGAGCCCAACTGTTAAGTCATCCGTAATAAAAGTGACAACTTGGATCTTGAGCAATACTTTTTAGATAGGCAGCAGATACGCTAAAAAACAAAAAGGAAACGATTGATGCCAACCGCTTCCTTTATTTGTTATTGCTATTTAAAAGTGCGTGAATTACGCCACTTCAAGAATCACTTTTTCCAACTTATCTAGGCCTTCATTTAGCACGTCAGATTCGATGGTCAGTGGAGGTAACAGACGAATCACGTTCGCTTTTACTCCACAAGAAAGCAGGATAAGGCCGTTTTCTTGCGCTTTAGAAATCACCGCTTTGGTCATCTCTTGCAGTGGTTTGCCTGATTCTGGGTCAGTAAACTCAATCGCCATCATTGCACCAGTAGTGCGGATTTCACCGATAGCAGGTACTGACTGTTGCAGCTTAGTCATTCGTGCATTGACCACTTCACCAATGCCCATCGCTTTAGTGCACAAGTTTTCTTCTTCGATGATTTTCAGCACTTCAAGACCAGCAACACAACCGAGTGGCGAGCCTGCATAAGTACCACCTAAACCACCAGGCAGTGCGGAGTCCATTACATCCGCTTTACCAACAACAGCTGAGATTGGGAAACCACCAGCAATGCCTTTCGCCATTGTCATTAGATCGGGTTCAATGCCTAGGTGCTCCGTCGCAAACATTTTACCGGTACGGGCAAAACCCGTTTGGATCTCATCCGCAATCAGCATGATACCGTGCTTGTCACACAGCTGACGCAAGCCTTGTGCAAACGCTTCAGGTGCTTTGTAGAAGCCGCCCTCACCTTGTACTGGCTCGAAGATGATCGCCGCAACACGTGATGGTTCAATATCACAAGCAAATAGATCGTCGATCGCTTGTAAGCTTTGCTCAACGCTGATGCCGTGAAACGCATTTGGGTAAGGCGCGTGGTAGATTTCGTTCGGGAAAGGACCAAAGCCCGCTTTGTACGGCGCAACTTTACCAGTTAACCCCATCGTCATGTTTGTGCGACCGTGAAAGCCGCCTTTAAACGCTATCACGCCGCTACGGCCTGTATGAGCGCGTGCCACTTTTACGGCATTTTCGACCGCCTCGGCGCCAGTGGTTAGAAAGATCGCTTTCTTCTTAGTCTCACCTGGTACAAGTTCTGTCAGCTTTTCAGCCAGCTCTACGAATGACGCGTATGGCGTAACCATCGCACACGTGTGTGAGAAATTGTCCAGCTGAGCTTTTACCGCTTCGCTAATGCGCTTGTGAGAATGCCCGGTGTTAGTTACCGCGATACCCGCTGCAAAGTCTATGTATTTGTTGCCTTCGATATCCCATACGTAAGCGTTTTCTGCTTTCTCTACGTAAAGTGGGTACAGTGCGCCCATGCCTTGAGCGATAACTTGGCTTCTTCTTTCGTGCAGTTGTTGATTTGTCATTGTTTTGTCCTTAATTAGTTGCCGCCAAAGCAGAGATATTTCACGTCCATATATTCATCGATACCTTGTTTTGCTCCTTCGCGTCCGATGCCGGACTGCTTAACACCGCCGAAAGGAGCGACTTCAGTAGAAATCATGCCTTCGTTAATGCCAACCATGCCGTATTCGAGCGCTTCTGCGATTTTCCAAACACGGTGAATGTTTTGGCTGTAGAAGTACGACGCAAGACCGTAGATGGTGTCGTTCGCCATTTCGATCAGCTGTGCGTCACTGTCAAAACGAATCACTGGTGCGACAGGACCAAAGATTTCCTCAGAGACAATCTTCATGTCGTGAGTAACGTCTTTGAGAACCACTGGCTGCATAAATAGACCATCGAGCTTTTTAAGTTCTGAAACCGGCTTCGCGCCTTGCTCGATAGCACCATCGATCAACGCTTGAATGCCTTGCTTCGCTGACTCGCTGATCACTGGACCAATGTTGACCCCCTCTTCCAATCCGTTACCAACTTTGAGCTGCTGAACCGCAGCGTCAAACTTAGCAACGAACTCGTCATACACTTTGCTGTGTACGTAGAAACGGTTCGCACACACACACGTTTGGCCTGCGTTACGGAACTTCGACGCCATCGCACCCGCCACGGCTGCA
>NZ_JADDYG010000730.1:80748-82084 GCF_015163535.1 Vibrio sp. OPT46
TCAATGTCGGCATCATCGAATACGATAAACGGCGCGTTGCCACCGAGCTCCATTGAGGTACGTTTGATGTCAGCCGCGCTTTGCTGCATCAGCACGCTACCGACTTGAGTAGAGCCAGTGAAAGACAACTTACGAATCAACGGGTGTGAAGTGAAGATAGCACCGACCTGACGGGAGTTTTCCCCCAATACCACTTGCAGCACATCGCGTGGGATACCCGCTTGATAGGCAAGCTCTGCAACCGCAAACGCAGACAGCGGCGTAGATTCAGATGGTTTTACCACAAAGCTACAGCCTGCTGCTAAAGCTGGCCCTGCTTTGCGCGTGATCATCGCAATTGGGAAGTTCCAAGGTGTAATCGCACAGGCGACACCAATTGGCTGTTTGATGGTCACCAAACGCTTGTCCGCACTTGGCGCAGGAATCGTCTCACCGTAGGTACGCTTCGCTTCTTCAGCAAACCATTCGATAAAGCTCGCGCCGTAAAGCACTTCACCTTGAGCTTCCGCTAGCGGCTTACCTTGCTCTAACGTCATCAAACGGCCAAGGTCGGCTTTGTTTTCTAACAGGAGTTGGAACCAACGATTGAGCATGCCAGCACGCATTTTTGCTGGCAGTGCCGCCCACTCTTTCTGCGCCACACTGGCACGTTCAATGCCATTTGAAATGTCGTTTTCGGTTGAAACTGGTGCGTACCCGAGGAGTTCTCCGGTCGCCGGATTAGTCACTGCAATGCCCTGTTGTGGATTCGCTACCATAAACGAAACAAGGCTTTGGTTTTGTATCTGTTGCATGGTCATTCCTTTTGACAACTCATCATCGCCGCTAAGCCAGCGGCGAGTTTATGTTTAAGCAGGGATCTGCTGCGTAATACAGTGAATGTTCCCTCCGCCGAGTAGAACCTCTCTCGACGGTATCGCGATGATTTGGTATTCCGGCATCGCGTTTTGCAAAATATCGATCGCCATAGCGTCGGTCTCTTCGTCCAGCATCGGCAAGAACACATGCTCGTTGACGATAAGAAAGTTCGCATAAGAGGCACTTAGGCGTTCGCCAGCTTGTCGACTCATTCCCGAACTGGCGTCAATGCCATTGGCTTCGCGCTCGCTGTAATGCAACGGACCCGGTAATGGCAAACGGACAATTTCAATATTGCGCCCTTTCGCATCGTGCTGAGATTTCAGTACTTGTTCCGCTTGACGAGATAACGCGTATTGCGGATCACTTGGGTCATCGGTCCAACTCAGTACCACCTTACCCGGAGCGATAACGTGCATCAGGTTGTCAACATGGCCGTCTGTTTCGTCATTGAATAAACCATTTGGCAACCAAATGA
>NZ_JADDYG010000730.1:82094-82486 GCF_015163535.1 Vibrio sp. OPT46
GTGCTGCGATTTCAGTACTTGTTCCGCTTGACGAGATAACGCGTATTGCAGATCACTTGGGTCATCGGTCCAACTCAGTACCACCTTACCCGGTGCGATCACGTGCATCAGGTTGTCAACATGGCCGTCTGTTTCGTCATTGAATAAACCATTTGGCAACCAAATGACTTTTTCGATACCGAGATACGCCTTTAACTGCTCTTCGATTTGCGCTTTGCTCAATTGCGGATTTCGCCCCGGACTGAGTAAGCACTCTTCTGTGGTGTAAAGGGTGCCTTCACCATCGGTGTGAATCGCCCCTCCTTCAAGTACAAACGGAGCACGGTAATGATCAATACCGATGATGTCGCATACCGAGCCAGCGACAAGATCGTCCTGCTGCCAGTTATCGT
>NZ_JADDYG010000730.1:82548-82889 GCF_015163535.1 Vibrio sp. OPT46
AAAGCCCGTTGTACTCGCCGCCCCACGCGTTAAATTGCCAACTAATCCCACGGCGCTCACCCGCCTGATTCACAAGCACGGTCGGCCCAATATCGCGCATCCACGCATCGTTAAATGGGATTTCCACCAAACGTACGTCTGAGTGGAGCATTTGACGCGCTCGGTCAAAGTTGTGCGAGCATACCGCCACGCACACCTTGGTCACTTCCGCGATTAAGTTCGCGATTCTGGCGAAAGTCTCTTGCGCGGGTAACGCGTCATCACGCCAGTTGTCTTTCCTTTCAGGCCACGCTAGCCAAACTTCACTAACCGGCTGAAACTCAGCCGGAAAATAGAAGCCA
>NZ_JADDYG010000730.1:82959-91432 GCF_015163535.1 Vibrio sp. OPT46
CTTGCGCTGGTGTTGTCGATAACTTCATTTAAATGCCTCTTTAAACGGCTAGTTTGCCAACGCTGGTGTAAAGGTCTGGACGACGGTCGCGGAACAAGCCCCATGCGTGACGCGCTTTCGCTGTCGCAGCAAGGTCGATTTCTGCGTAAATGATGGTTTCACCTTCACGTGGTGCTTCGGCAATTTTTGCGCCAGTGTGGTCAGTGATAAAAGAAGAACCGTAGAACGTGGTCTCGATACCATCATCGACTTCAGTGCCCACTCGGTTTGACGCAATCACTGGAACGAGGTTTGCTGCCGAGTGACCTTGCATTGTACGTTGCCAGTGGTCACGTGAATCCAGTGTCGGATCTTGAGGCTCAGAACCGATTGCAGTTGGGTAAAAAATCGCTTCCGCGCCGTGCAGAGCCAAGCTGCGTGCAAGCTCTGGAAACCATTGGTCCCAGCAAATGCCAGCACCGAACTTACCGAACTTGGTTTGCCACACTTTGAAACCGGTATCGCCAGGGCTAAAGTAGTACTTCTCGCTGTAGCCCGGGCCGTCAGGAATGTGTGACTTGCGGTAGTTATCTAGTACCGTACCATCGGCATCAATCATCACTAGCGAGTTAAAAAACGTATTGCCCGCTTTTTCAAAGTAGCTGACAGGAATCACCACGCCGAGCTCTTTAGCCAACGCACTCATCTCTTTAATAAGACGACAATTCTCCGTTTCTTCTGCAAGCTCGAAATACTTTGCTTCTTGTTTTTTGCAGAAGTAAGGCGCAGCGAACAGCTCTTGCGGAAGAATCACGTTCGCACCGTTTTGTGCTGCTTCACGAATCGCCTTTTTTGCTTTGGCTAAGTTATCTTCCAGATCCCAGCTTTTCGTCAGTTGAAGGGCTGCAAATTTCACTACTTTGCTCATTGGATATTCCTTATCTCTTAAATCGCCAGTTTGTCACGTAGGTTATAGTAAGCCGCGCCCATTGCCGTAAACGGAATTTGGAAGTGGCGGCCCCCCGGGAAGGAGTAATGTTTCAGTGCAGCAAACGCGTCAAAGCGTTCTGCGTGTCCGGTCAGAGCTTCGGCCAGCAACTTACCTGCTAGGTGAGTACACGTTACACCGTGACCGCTGTAGCCTTGTAGGTAGTAAATGTTGTCTGCAAACGAGCCAAATTGCGGCATGCGTGAGTAAGTCAGCAAGAAGTTACCTGTCCAGGTGTAATCAATCTTGATGCCTCTCAATTGTGGGAAGACTTTTTCCATCTTCGGACGGATCAGTGCTTCGATGTTTTCTGGGTCACGTGCTCCGTAAACCACACCACCTCCGAACAACAAACGCTTGTCGGCGGTTAAGCGGAAGTAGTCAAGCAAGTAGTTACAGTCTTCAACGCAGTAGTCGCTAGTCAGCACTTGTTTTAGCTGCTCATCACTCAAAGGCTGAGTCGCCACCACTTGTGTGCCGCACGGGATCGCTTTGTTGCTGATGTTTGGTGCCAAACCACCAAGGTAGGCGTTACCTGCCAAAACCACGTACTTGCTCTTCACGCTGCCTTGCGCTGTTTTCACTACTGGGTTAATCCCTTTGTCAATCGATACGACCGCCGACTGCTCAAAGATTTGGCCACCCAGAGAAATAAACGCAGCGGCTTCACCTAACGCGAGTTTAAGCGGGTGAATGTGACCACCGCGCATATCCAACAAGCCACCAGTGTACACTTTGGTCCCTACCGCTTGTTCTACTTCTCCTGCGTCAAGCAGAGTCAGTTGGTCGTTGCCGTAACGCTCCCAGTTCTTCTTATGTTCTTCTAGCCCTTTGAGTTGTTTACTGTTCAGTGCCGTGAACAAGCCGCCTTGCTTGTAATCACAGTTGATGTCGTATTTGTCGATCAGACCACGGATGATATCGCCGCCTTCAAAAATCATATCGCACAGAGCTTTGGCTTGGTTTTGGTCGTAACGGCTTTCAATCACGTCAACATCTCGGCTGTAGCTGTTAACGATTTGGCCACCGTTACGACCAGTTGCTCCAAAGCCCACTTTTGCGCTTTCTAGCACAACAACTTTAAAACCTTTTTCTGCAAGGTGTAGTGCAGAAGAAAGACCAGAAAATCCCGCACCGACTACACACACATCGCACTCGATGTCGTTTTGCAACTGTGGGTATTCCGGCATGTTTGGCACAGAGTGCGCGTAGAACGAATCCGTATGCTTGTTCATAGAACTATTCCTTTATTTATCGTAATCGTCAGCAGGCTTAAGGATGGAGGCGAATCCAAGTGGTTTTGGTTTCGGTGAATTTTGCAATCGCGTGGAGAGACTTGTCTCGACCATTTCCGCTCATTTTGAATCCGCCAAATGGGACCGTCATGTCACCTTCGTTGTAGTTGTTGACCCAAACCGAGCCGGCTTGCAGTCGTTTTGCTACGCGATGAACGCGGTTGATATTGCTGCTCCAAAGTGCAGCACCTAAGCCGTACTTCGAATCGTTAGCGATCTCAATTGCTTGCGCTTCATCTTTGAATGGAATGACACACAGCACCGGACCAAAAATTTCCTCTTGAGCGACACGCATCTTGTTGTCGACGTTGTCTAAAATGGTTGGGGAAACAAATGCGCCCTGCCCATCGACATCGCCACCACAACGTACGTTTGCACCTTCTGATTCACCTAACGAGATGTATTCCAATACTTTTGATTTATGATCTTGGTCGATGAGTGCACCCATGGATGAACTTGGGTCCATTGGGTCTTTTGGCGTGAACGCTTTCGACGCTTGAATAACTTTTTCTATAAACTGATCTTTGATGCTTTCGTGAACAAGCAGGCGGGTTGCCGCGACGCACACCTCACCTTGGTTGTAGAAACACCCTGCGGCGGTGTCTGCTGCTGCGCGGTCTAAATCATCACAATCTTCAAACACGATGTTCGCGTTCTTGCCGCCCGCTTCTGCAAACACACGCTTTAGGTTGCTCTCACCCGATCTGACCATCAGTTGACCTGCAATGCGCGTCGAGCCTGTGAAGGCGATGCAGTCTACGTCTTGGTGTTTCGCCAGCGCGTCGCCAGCTTCATGACCAAAACCCGTAACGACTTGGAAAACGCCTGTTGGTAAGCCCGCTTGAGAAGCAAGTTGACCTAGGAATATCGCGGTGAGAGAAGATTTTTCTGACGGTTTTAGAATCACGCTATTACCAGCCGCTAAAGCAGGGCCAAGCTTCCAGCACGCAAGCCAAAGTGGGAAGTTCCACGGTACAACCGCAGCAACCACACCAATCGGTTGATGAGAAATAAAAGCGTGTACATCTTTTTCGGTTGGGGCAACTTCGCCGTATACTTTGTCGATTGCTTCTGCGTACCAGCGTAATGCACTCGCCGCACCAGGAATATCGGTAGAGAAGCTGTGAGAGATAGGCTTACCGGTATCAAGCGTTTCTAGCAGAGCCAATTCTTCTTGGTTTTGATCAATCAAGTCAGCAAACTGTTTAAGCACTGCTTTGCGATGAGCTGGGCTGCTCTCGCTCCACTGACCGGATTGAAATGCTTGGCGAGCGTATGAAACTGCGAGATCAACATCTTCATTTTGGCAACGGGCGATTTCGGTGAATATCTCATCTGTTGCTGGGTTAACTACCGGGATGGTTTGCCCTGTTAAAGCAGCACTGTATTCACCGTTAATGTACGCCCTGTTTTCGATGTTTAGATTGTTTTTTAGTTCAATCCATTGCTCTTGGGTTTTCATACGCTCTCCTTGTGATCACACAAGGCAAGCCCCCACTAAAATGTGGTTGGCGTATGCGCACTTATCATTCGACAAGCCTTGTCTGTGTGATTTGTAAATCGATGGGGCTTCGTCGTATCAATAATGTACGACTCGCCCGCTGTTATGACATGAGATTGCCCTTTATATTCCAGAGTGATTTCACCCTCTAATACGGTGCCAATCTCTTCGCCTTCGTGTTTGATTTCTGCCGCACCAGTGGTTCCATAAGGTGCGTATTCCTCGATCAAGAATCCGATGACTTGATCTTTGTCGCCATTCGTTACCAGTTTCATGGACACCGTCTCGCTCCCGATTTCCACAAGATCTGACGGCTTGATGACTACTTTCACTTCATCGTTCGAAGGTTGTTCAAAAGTGAAAAACTCTGATAACGATAAAGAAAATACATTAACGATTTTTTGTAGTGAGCTGACCGACGGGCTCACTTTGCCATTTTCAATGGATGAGATTGCACTGTGGGTAATACCAGCGCGCTCGGCTAGTTCCCTTTGTGACAATCCATGTTTTTTTCGTAACTGAACAATATTTTTACCAATCTCTTGATTGTCCATTCATACAGCTCCAAACGTTTAACGAGAGGTAGCCATCATAAATTCATTGAACAAAATTTGAGAGAAATGATTGGTTTTTGCTTCCCATTCTGGGTGCCACTGCACGCCAACGAAAAATTTTTGATTAGGAAGACTAAATGCTTCTACCAAGCCATCCGGGGCTTTAGCTTCTACTTGTAATAGAGGAGCAAGCTGATCGACGCCTTGGTTGTGTAGTGTGTTCACTTCAAAGAAGGTGGTATTTTCCCAATGATTTTGCACCAGCCATTGTTCAAATAAGCTCTGCTTTTGAACTAGCACAGCGTGTGCTGGCGCGTATTTTTGTTCGAAATCTTCAACAGGCGCTTCACGATGGTCATTGAAGCCGGAGTCATGAACGGCTGGGTTTAACGAGCCACCAAGTGCGACATTCATCTCTTGAAAGCCGCGGCAAATACCAAGGCACGGAATGTTTTGGTCAACCGCATGACGAATTAACGTGAATGAGAGCTCATCACGAGCTTCATCTTTGTAGCTCTCTTCGTGCGTTGCATTGTATCGATGTGGCGCAACGTTAGAGTGGCTGCCAGGAAAAAGAAAACCATCACATATGTCTAGGATGGTGGTTACGTCATCGACCGACATGTCGGGAGCCAACATAATCGGTAGTCCTCCAAAATCCTTTATGGCGCGAAGGTAAAAGTCGTTGACCGCTTGTATCTGATAGCCACCCAACTCTTTAGCGCAGCTAACCACACCAATGATGGGTTTGTGTGTATCTGCCATGATATGTCCGTGTTCAATTTATTTAACACAAACCCTACAAACCATGTACAAAATTATCAACACAGATGACCATTATTATCGTCACAACGTGATCTGGCGCACTTTTTAGGCTTCAAAACTGAATATTTATGCTCATTATATTGAACAAAACAAAACCAACCGTTACAAAATAGTTAACAGAAAGACATAAAAACCAGCCGTTAAACATCAAAAGCACAGTGTAAGTGCATGTTTAAATTAAAAATAACCTGAAAAACAAACAACTCGTTCAGAGTGCTGTAATTTATTTGTTAATTTGGTTATTTCTAATTTCTACTCGTCAGGCTATTTGGAGAAGAAAATGGAATCGTATCTACAGGAAGTACAAAATTTTAAACAAAAATGGCCCGATATTGAATTTATCGATCTCATCTTTACCGATATAAATGCCACCCCAAGAGGAAAACGCATCCCGATAGATGCTCTAGAAAAACTGAATAAAGGTGTTGCCCTCCCCCTTTCGACCATCACCCTAGATACCAAAGGTAACGTCGTTGAAACGGCCGGGTTGGGAGAAGATCTCGGAGAACCAGATAATCTCTGCTATCCAATCAGCGGCACCTTAATGCCGACGGCAAAAGAACAAGTTGGTCAGCTACTGCTTAGTATGATGGATGAAACCGGGCAGCACCCTAACCCACTGTTCATCCGAAACATTCTCGCTTCTATATTGCAAACACTGCATGCTAAAGACCAATATCCTTGTGTCGCGCTCGAGCTGGAGTTCTATTTAATAGACAAAACCCGCGGCGAAAATGGCGAACCATTAACGGCAATTAACCCCACGAAAAAAACTCGAGAAAAAGATACCGAGGTTTACGACCTTGATGGACTAGATGACTACGCTGATTTCTTGGCCGACCTTAATCGAATTGCATTAGAACAAGGTTTAAACACTTCCGGAGCCCTATCTGAATCGGCCCCAGGGCAGTTCGAAATCAACTTCAACCATTCTAAAGATGTACTTCGAGCATGTGATGAAATCATCATCGCAAAACGCTTGATTCGCCAGGTCGCTCATCAGCACGGATTTGACGCCACATTTATGGCGAAACCTTTTAGTGAGCAAGCGGGTAATGGCATGCACATTCATCTCAGCTTGGTTGATACAGATGGTAACAACCACTTTAGCCAATCAGACGGTCAAGCGAGCGCCTTCTTCTATCAAACCATGGCAGCGATGCTGTCACAAACATCCGATGCCATGGCCCTAATCTGTCCTAACGTTAACTCTTACCGTCGCTTTGTTCCTGGCGCTTACGTCCCGACCAAAGCCGATTGGGGAGAAAACCACCGCGGTGTTGCGTTGCGTGTGCCTATCAGCGATAGCAAAAATCGCCGTATAGAGCATCGTATAGCAGGCGCTGACGTTAACCCATACATTCTCGCTGCAGTAGTACTTTCCGCAGTATTAGCGAGTGAAAGCTACACCAAAGATCAATGTCCACCGACTCTCAGTGATGATGCAATTGAGTTACCTCTGCGTATGTCAGAAGCTCTAGAGCGACTGGAGCACAGTGAGCTAGCTCAATACATCTCAAGAGATTTTATCGATTTGTATCTAGCTTGCAAACAGAGTGAACTCGCAGAATTTGAGCGAGCGATTACTCCATTGGAAATCGACTGGATGTTGCACTCGGCATAAACAAAGGAAATGAACTTTATGACTACGCAGACCAAGGCGCTGGATGCGCCTCTTAAAATCAACTCTCAACACATTATTGTTTCTTTAATCTCGGTTGCGACGTTTGTCTTTTTTACCACAATCGGTTTGAACCATGAGGAAGGCGAAGCCTACGGATGGATGAGTCTTTTACCAACGGCGTTGGTATTGGTCTTTGCGCTGACAACACACCGAACTGTGGAAGCCCTCTTTAGCGGCGCTATTGCCGGTGTTCTTCTGCTTAACCCAACTGAAGCGGTAGAACAGATTGTTGATATTTCCATGAGTGTAATGATGGATGAAACTATTGCCTGGATCATCCTCGTTTGTGGTTTGATGGGCGGCCTAATTGCTATTTTGGAGAAAGGCGGCAGTATCTTAAGCTTCTCCGACATGTTGGTCACGAAAGTAAAAAGCCGTAAGCAATCGATGCTGATGACCTTTGCGTTAGGTATTCTGATCTTTATCGACGATTATTTGAATGCGATTGCAATTTCTTCCTCAATGAAAAAAGTTACGGACGGCTACCAAATCTCGCGTGAAAAGCTCTCATATCTTGTGGATTCAACCGCCGCGCCTATCTGTATCCTCGTACCGATTTCCACTTGGGCAATTTTCTTCAGTTCGTTGCTAGAAGCAAACGGAGTAGCAGAAGCGGGAGATGGTATCAAAGCATACATTGAAGCTATTCCATACATGGCTTACGGCTGGGTAACGCTGGTGATTGTTTTGCTGGTTGCAATGGAAAAGATCCCAGATCTAGGTGCGATGAAAAAGGCAGAAAAGCGTGCGAAGAATGGTCAAGTTCGTCCAGACGGTGCAACAGATGTCGACTTTGGTCCCGATGTATCTGCACATACCAACCCAACCATGGGCCTTGTCAACTTCTTGTTGCCGATGATCGTACTCGTTGCCGCAAGTTGGTACTTTGGTATCGATCTACTTGCTGGTGTTTTCGTCGCGCTAATCTTTACTATTAGCTTTTACGGCGCACAAAAACTGATCTCGATGAACGACATGTTCGAAGCTGTTTATGATGGCATTAAGGTTATGCTACTGCCGCTTGCGACCGTTATTGGTGGTTTCATGTTGAAATCGGTCAACGACTCATTGGGCGTCACGCAGTATGTCATTGAGACCGTCAGCCCTTACCTGTCAGCGTCTTACTTCCCGGCGATTATCTTTATGATTACGGGCGCGTTGGTATTTGCAACGGCATCGTCTTGGGGAACGTTTGCAGTAGCGATGCCAATTGTTCTACCTTTGGGCGAACAGCTTGGTGTGCCTCTACACTTAACCGTTGCAGCGCTGCTTTCAGCATCAGCGGCAGGGAGCCACTCTTGTTTCTTTAGTGACTCAACCGTGTTATCTGCACAAGGTTCGGGCTGTACAGCAATGCAACACGCAACCACACAGTTTCCTTATGCGTTGATTGGTATTGTTGCAACCGCGATTTTCTTCTTCATCATCGGTTAGCCCCTTTATCTAATTGCAAAACCCTGCTCAAAAATAGCGGGGTTTTGTTCTATCAAGTCAAATGATCCTCTTAAAACTACTTTACGTTCGTTCAGTATAAAAATACTCAAAGATGTACAGCTGCACTCAATAAGGGTTTGGTAAACCTAATATTTTTGGTTTACGCTTAGCGAAGCGTTTATTGTGCAACAAGGCAGCTTTTGAGTAACTTAA
>NZ_JADDYG010000730.1:91442-92435 GCF_015163535.1 Vibrio sp. OPT46
CCCGTTCAGTATAAAAATACTCAAAGATATACAGCTGCACTCAATAAGGGTTTGGTAAACCTAATATTTTTGGTTTACGCTTAGCGAAGCGTTTATTGTGCAACAAGGCAGCTTTTGAGTAACTTAAATGCCGCCTTAATACAGTGTTAACGGTTGGAGAGACATGAAAAAGTTAGCCCAAGAGATATGGATATTTGACGGAGATCCCGTCCAATTCTTAGGACTCCCATACACCACTCGTATGACTATTGTTAGGCTTTCTGATGGTGGCCTTTGGGTTCATAGTCCAATTAAGTTATCAAATTCGATTAGAGAGCAAATCAACAATCTAGGCCAAGTGAAATACTTAATCGCTCCTAATCATTTACACCACTTGTTCTTATCTGAATGGGTATTTGCCTATCCTAGCGCAGAAGTTTATGGCACAGATGAAGTCATCAAGAAGTGCCGTGATATACACTTTCACGCTTCACTTAACCAAGGCGGTAATGCTTGGAACTCTGAGGTTGAACAAGAACTATTTTCTGGCTCTCCATTAATGGAAGAGTGTGTGTTTTATCATCGACTTTCAAAGACCTTAATTGTTACTGACCTCGTCGAGAATTTTTCTGGTCAGGACTTTAACTACTGGCAGCGGTTTGTGGCTAAAGGGGCCGGTATTCTTGCTCCGAATGGAAAAATGCCTTTGGATTGGCGCCTAAGTTTTATGTTTAGCAAACAAGAGGCTCGAAAACACTTAAATAAACTGCTGTCTTGGAAACCTAATATATTGGTTATGGCTCACGGTGAAATCGTCCTTGATAATGCAGACAAGTTCTTACAGCGCTCTTTTAAGTGGCTAGTATGAGACAACATTGAAAACTCACACAACAGAATAGACAAGAAGCTATTTTAAAACATTAGGCCCTTTTAGCTTAGTCTTAGGGGGCAATTTACAGAACTACACGTTATGTTTAACGATAAGCTCCCCTATTCCTCTTAATTGAGCATTAT
>NZ_JADDYG010000076.1:0-542 GCF_015163535.1 Vibrio sp. OPT46
TTACTTTCCGGACGCAAAAAAGGCTTATTTATGGAAATTAGAAGATTAGTAAGCAGTATAAGCATTGCTCTTTGTAGTCTCGGAGTTACCGCAAGCCCACTCAGTACTCAAAGTGATGAGCAGCTGTTTAAAAACTTCGCTCTCTCATCTTGTATTGCTACCTATTACAAAGACTCAGATGTTGCGAAAGATGCGATAACTGCAATGCAAGGCTATCGAGAGTTCTCCGAGCTTCCTTTAGAGTCGTTCTTTGAGGTAAGCGAGCTATTAGACACAGACGATATGTCTAGGTACAAATCAAAAAATGGTAACGTGATCGAGTTGGCTTACTGTGTAGACTTTTCTAATTCAGACGGTGTTCATAAGCTGTACATTAAGGCGAAATCAGAGTTATAACAAACTGTTTAAGAGTGATTCGCAACGCTTGGCATTTTTGCTATGCGTTGCGTTTAGTGTTTAAGGTGGTATGCGGGAGCTTCGGCATTGCGTTGCTCACACCTTAACAGGGCGTTAAGTGCTTTGTCGGAAACAATAACTATGAA
>NZ_JADDYG010000731.1:0-1654 GCF_015163535.1 Vibrio sp. OPT46
GTGGTAGAGAACGTGGAGCGGGTTATCCATGAAGAGCATTTAGACCCGATTCCGGCCACGATCCAAGCTATGAAAGAAGTGACAGGGCCAGTATTGGCAACAACGCTTATTTTGTTGGCGGTATTTGTACCGGTTGCGCTATTGCCGGGTATTTCTGGTCGAATGTTCAACCAGTTCGCGGTCACCATCTGTGTATCGGTGCTGCTCTCTGCGATCAACGCATTAACGTTAACGCCAGCGCTTTGTGCGTTGATGTTGAAATCTACTCACTCGCAACCTATTGCGCCTTTGCGT
Source organism: Vibrio sp. OPT46 (assembly GCF_015163535.1). Taxonomy (NCBI): domain Bacteria; kingdom Pseudomonadati; phylum Pseudomonadota; class Gammaproteobacteria; order Vibrionales; family Vibrionaceae; genus Vibrio; species Vibrio sp. OPT46. The sequence goes on from NZ_JADDYG010000731.1 coordinate 295, forward strand.
GCGTTTAACCGAGGTTTTGAAGCAATAACGCGCAAATACCAAGGTTTAGTTGGCTTCTTGAGCCGTCGTATTGTGCTGAGTATCGGTGTTTATGGCGCGCTTATTGCGGTGCTGGCATTTGCGTTCATGACCGTACCTTCTTCTTTCGTACCGAACGAAGATAAAGGCGTGTTCATGGTCGAAATGCGTTTGCCAGACGCAGCAGCATTGCAGCGTACTGCACCATTAATGAAGAAGTACGTTGACGAGCTAAAACAGATGGAAGGTGTGGAGAACGTGGTTTCGGTTGCGGGCTTCTCGGTAATTAACATGGCGTCGATTCCAAACTCGGGCATGTTGATCATCAAACTGGATAACTGGAGCAAACGTAAAGACCCTGAGCTACACCAACGTGCGTTGATGAACAAAGTTAACCAAATGCTGAACTCAACGCCAGATGCCGCTTCGTTCGTTTTCGCGACGCCGGCAATCAAAGGCATGGGTGCGGTGGATGGTTTCAACCTTGTGCTGCAAGACAACTTGGGCCGTTCTCCACAAGAGTTGGCAAAAACAACCGCTGATTTTGTTGCCCAAATCAATCAACTGCCTGAAGTGGCGCGTGCGTTCTCGATTTTCCGTGCGAACATTCCGCAACGTTACATCGATATTGACCGCGATAAAGCGATTTCGATGGGCGTACCGTTGAATGAAATCTTCAGCACACTGCAAGCGCAGTTGGGCGGTGCCTACATTTCTGACTTCAACTTGTTTGGTCGTTCGTACCAAGTGAAAGTGCAAGCAGAAGAGCAATACCGTGACAATATCGACGACATCAACCATCTGTTTGTTCGCTCAAGCTCTGGAAAAATGGTGTCACTGGCAACGCTAGTGAAAGTGAAGCCGATCTTCGGCCCAGATACCTTGTCGAACTACAACATGTTCAGTTCTGCAACCGTGAACGGTGCGCCAGCGCCAGGTTACAGCTCGGGTGATGTTGTAAAAGCCATTGAAAAACTGGCTGCGGAATCTTTGCCAAGTGGTTACTCATACGAGTGGTCAGGCATGACTTACCAAGAGATGAAAGCAGGCAACATGGCACCAATCGCGTTCGCATTGTCTTTGCTGTTCACCTACTTGTTCTTGGTGGCTCAGTACGAAAGTTGGACCATTCCTGCTGCGGTAATGATGGCGGTTCCAGTCGCGATTCTCGGCGCAATGGGCACGCTATTGCTGGTGGGACAACCGTTCGACTTGTACGTGCAGATTGGTGTGGTCATCTTGATCGGTATGTCCGCCAAAGTGGCGATTCTTATCGTGGAATTTGCCAAAGTTCTGCGAGAAGAAAAGGGCTTATCCATCATTGATGCTGCCAAAGAAGCTG
>NZ_JADDYG010000731.1:1709-5417 GCF_015163535.1 Vibrio sp. OPT46
CTCGAGTCCGTTTCCGTGCAGTACAGATGACCGCATTCGCCTTCATCTGGGGGGTATTCCCGTTGGTGATTGCATCGGGTGCCGGTGCGGCATCTCGTCACTCACTGGGCTTTGCGGTATTCGGCGGCATGATTCTCTCTACGTTTGTTGGCACGTTACTGACGCCAGTGTTCTTCGTGATGATGCAATCTCTGCGCGAGAAGTTTAAGCGAAAGAAACCCACTGAACTTGAGGTGAGCGAGCAATAACGCTGATTTCAACTGACTGACTCCACAACACCCCCACGCTGTGTGCGATTGGCCAATGCCTTTCATTGATATACAACCACCGTCGCAGCGTGGGTTCCCCTAACAATAATAGGTTTTAGCATGAAAAATCTTTCAAAAATCGTCGTAGCGAGCTCTCTACTGACGTGTGCTGCTGCGCAAGCGGGTGGGTTATACCTTTACGAAACAACAGCATCGGATATTGGTTTGGCATCCGCTGGTATGGCGGCTCGTGCGCAAGATGCCTCAGTAATGGCAGCAAACCCGGCTGGTCTGGCGAATGTTTCTGGTAAATCTTTCTCTGGTAACCTGATTGGCCTTTACGGTGACGCGCAATTAGACACGATGACTGGCGATGCGGGCAACGTGATTGGTTTTGTTCCTATGGCGTCGGCATTTTACAGCCAACAAGTGAACGACAAATGGACGCTGGGTATTGGTCTGTATGGCAACTACGGTCTTGGCCTCGAGTACGAAGGTCTTTTGGGTGATCATTTAGATATTCCTACAGCAACGACGCAAGCCTTGACCATTCAACCTTCCGCTTCTTACCGCATCAATGATCACTGGTCTGTGGGTGCGGCGCTTGGCATTCAGTACGGTATGTATGAAGTGGAAACGAAGGGAGCCTTGAACTTCAATGACGAAGACCAAGATACTCAGCTCAACGGCCGAGTAGGTGTGCTTTATGAGGCAACACCAGGCACGCGTCTTGGTCTGTCTTACTCTTCTGAAACCGAATTTGAATTCGACAAGAGTAACTCCATTGCTCCACAACAACTGATCTTCAGTGCTTACCATGAAGTGAATGATGACCTAGCGGTGATGTGGAACGTGAACTGGCAAGACTGGAGCGAATACACAACCACGCTGAACGTAGAGACACAAGACACTTACCAAATCGCATTGGGTACTCAGTACAAACTGAATGAAAAAATGATGTGGAATGCAGGTTTTGCATTCGATACCAGCATGTATGAAAGTCAATCAAACGGTGACATTACCGTTCCTACTGGCAAGGCGTACCGCATTGGTACAGGCATTGATTACAAATTGGATTCAGAAAACTCAATTGGTTTCGCGTTTGAAGCGATCTTGATGGAATCGTCAGAAACGCCACGCTTACAAGCTGGCTTTGATGAGCCTGCGCTGTACTTCATGAGCATGAGCTACAACTGGAAAAACTAATCATTCCTAATCGCTAAAACGCCTTCCTTACAGGCCATTCTACCCTAACTACCTGCACTGGATGCTGTCACGCCATCTAAGGTAGTTAGGGCGCTTCTGTCACATCCAGTGAGTGATGATTCAAAAAATATCTGCGCAGCTAAGTGCGGGTATTCAACATCTCAAAGGACTAAAAAATGAAAAACAAACTAGCGTTAGTGTGTACGACTTTGTTGGTCAGTACGTTGGCTCATGGTGCCGAGCATCGAGTAAAAGGCAATAAAAACAAGTTGGCGGATGACCCAACAAAAGTCATCACGAAATTTGGCGCGTCTTACGCAAACAACTACGATTTTGATGATCAAAACATCTCATTCTCGGGCTCACTTGCGCTTGACCAAGCGCGCAAAATTAACCTGCGTATCAATGATGATGCGAGCGAGTGGCGTATTGGTGGCTCGTGGCTGTTTCCGGTCGGTATCGTGAACTTCAACTTCGGTAAAAATGAATACGTAAACGGCGCGGATCAAACCAACTACAGCGTTGGTACCTTTATGCCGCTAAGTTATTTCGGGATTGAGCCAGCAGGCTTCCAAATTTTCCCAATGGCAGGCTATACGTACAACACTGGTGATGTTCCTGTTTGTGACGGTGCAGAAAGTAGTCTCTGTAGCGAGCCTAACTTTACGGGTACGCCAAGTGCAGAGAATGGCTTCAATATGATGAGCTCTTCAGGCAGTAGCGGTTACGTTGGTGCATTTGCGCTGAAATCGTTTACCAAAGAGCTGACGTTAATCAGCTTCGCAGCAGGCACTTACGGCTCAGAAAACAGTGAAGGAGAGAACTACAAAGGCTTCTTTGGTGGTATCGGCCTTGGTTACCTCGTGAGCAAACGCCACTCTTTTAACGTAATGACGTTTGTCATGGACAACAACACCTATTTGGATGAAGCAGACAAGCGCATCGTATTATCATATCAATATCAATTTGAATAAATAAAAACGCAGCCCAAATAGCTGCGTTTTTACTTTGATAGAATGAACTAGTGAATTGAGTTGTTTTCTTCGATCTTTTTCTGGTACTGGTGTTTTAATATATACATGCGCTTAACATCGCTGTAAGCGCCGTTAATAAAGTATTCTTCTACAAGGTGACCTTCTTCGATAAAGCCGCACTTTTTGTATAAGTGAATAGCGACTTCGTTATCCACTGCGACTAATAAGTAGATTTTACGTAGATTAAGAATTGAGAATGAGTAATCTAACGCACGATTAATCATCTCTGTCGCATAACCTCGGCCTTGATGCTCTGGGGCGATGATTATCTGAAATTCCGCGCTGCGGTGAATGTAGTTAATCTCGATCAGCTCAACTAAGCCAATTACGATGCCGTCTTCATCTTCGACGACAAAACGCCTTTCAGCGTCATCATGTATATGTTTTCGATAAAGTTCTTCGAGCTCGTCATAAGACTCGTAAGGTTCTTCGAACCAGTAGGCCATGATATTTCGGTTGTTATTCAGTTCATGAATAAAGCGCAAATCAGAACGCTCTAATGCACGCATTTTTAGGCCTTTCTTCATCATTTTTCTCCAATGAGGGCGGAGAATACCTCCGCACTTGATGCTAGAAAATATTACCGTATTTCACAAGAATCGCGCATCTTTTTTTGGAAAATATCCTGTGATTTTCAATGTGGAAACTTAGAGTTCACGACAAACATAAATTAATCTTTACGATAAAAAACTCGATTAGGTGCTTTGCCTAATATCGTATTAAATACCGCGCAACGACTTAGTGTCTTAATCTAAACAAACAAGGTATTCAATATGTTTTCAATCGGTGACGTAGTAGTAGCGACTAAAGGTATCGATCTTGGCGAAATGGTTGTTACAGGTTTAAGCAGTGGCGGTTTTTACACACATGTAAAAGCAGGCGAAAAAACACTAACTTACCCAGCTAAAGATCTTAAGAAAGCATAATTAAATTTGCTCATTCTTATTTTTAACTGGCTTAAAGTTCGTACTAGTTATTTTAAGCGGGTTAGAATCGATAAAAGGTAGCGCAATGAGTCGCTACCTTTTTTATTTTTTCTACCTTTCTTCACCAATATGAAACTCAACGCGATTTCTTCCGGTTTCCTTTGCCTTGTAAAGTGCTAAGTCTGCGCGTTTAACAAGTGGTTCAAATGAGTCGTCGAGACGACAGACTTGAGTTACCCCAATACTCGCGGTGAAGCTCATATCACAACCTGAATGTTGAACGGTCGTCGTTTC
>NZ_JADDYG010000731.1:5427-6926 GCF_015163535.1 Vibrio sp. OPT46
TTAGTTATTTTAAGCGGGTTAGAATCGATAAAAGGTAGCGCAATGAGTCACTACCTTTTTTTATTTTTTCTACCTTTCTTCACCAATATGAAACTCAACGCGATTTCTTCCGGTTTCTTTTGCCTTGTAAAGTGCTAAGTCGGCGCGTTTAACGAGTGGTTCAAATGAGTCGTCGAGACGACAGACTTGAGTTACCCCAATACTCGCGGTGAAGCTCATATCACAACCTGAATGTTGAACGGTCGTCGTTTCTAGTGCATTACGAATCGTTTCTAATGTGTCTAGAGCTTGCTGTGATGAGCGACTTCTTAATACGATGGCAAACTCTTCACCGCCAACTCTGGCAAGTAAGTCACAATCAAGTAGATGACTTTTAATAGTATTAACTGCATGGATCAGTGATTTATCGCCTGCGTCATGACCAAATCGGTCATTGAGGCTTTTAAAATTGTCGAGATCTAAAATAGCAACATGGAAGTCAATGCCCTGGGTTCGGTATTCATTTAGGCGGCTTTCGATTTGTCGCATGAACTCTCTGCGATTTGGAATACCTGTTAGATCATCCGTCGTGGCGAGGTGTTCCATTTTCATAATCTGTATATGAAGGGCAATGTTTAAAGCAATCCAATTAGCGATGCACTGAAGCTGTGCCGCTTGTTCGTTTGTGTAAATGTGCGTTTGATGATGCGCAACGTTAAGCGTTCCTAGGCAGACTTTACCGTGCATTAAAGGCGCGTCCATACACGTACCCATACCATTGGATGCGAGCATCACACAATCGATCTCATCAGATTGCGTAACATCGTCGCAGATCATCAGTTGTTGCTTTTTGAACACTCGGCCAACAAACGCTTGATGAATGGGCACTAAAAATTCAGCGGGAATCGCTTTACTACCAGAGAAAGAGTAGACCTTTAAATGATCATTGTTTTCATAAAGTGTGATACTCGCACGGTCAGAATTAAATATACGATTTATCCATTCTGCCACCGTATCAAGTACTTGCTGTAGTGTTTCCGATTGAGCTAAAAAGTGAACAAACCCTATCGGCATACATATCGGACTTTCCATGTTTTGCATCGATAAGTCATCAGGGTTAAAAGTTCTTTCAAGTCTCAATAGACATCTCCTTGGCAATGTTGCAAATAACAACAATAAATTACGTGAAGCTATTTTGTAGAAAATGTGCTTCTTGGTAAGAGTATGGTTTAATTATCGCCATTTGTGTGAATTTGGTTGCTTAATGTGGGCGTTAACTCACCCTAAATAAGTAAATCTTATACCTATTTATAAGTAAGTCATTACTCAATAAGTGGTGTTTTTAAGATGGAAGTGCAGAATGAGCCCTTCTGGAAGAGAAGGGCTAGAAAAGGATACAAATAGGGTCAGGTGAGTGGTGAGTTAATTGTCTTTGTACTTTTGTAAAATCAACTGACTTATCTGCGCAACGAGTTGGTCCCTAGCTTGAAGTGAGAGCTCGGTTTCTGTGACATAAATAC
>NZ_JADDYG010000731.1:6936-9282 GCF_015163535.1 Vibrio sp. OPT46
ACAGAATGAGCCCTTCTGGAAGAGAAGGGCTAGAAAAGGATACAAATAGGGTCAGGTGAGTGGTGACTTAATTGTCTTTGTACTTTTGTAAAATCAACTGACTTATCTGCGCAACGAGTTGGTCCCTAGCTTGAAGTGAGAGCTCGGTTTCTGTGACATAAATACTAATGTAAACAGGTCGATGATTTTCCTTCCATATAATCGCGTTAATGCCACGCGAACCATGACCTCCCGCACCAGAACGGTCTGCAATAGACCAACCTGTTGGTAATACAGAACGCATTAACGAGTCTGAAACTTTGTTGTCCTGCATCCAGATTTTTAATTGCACACGAGACTCATAAGACAACGTTTCGCCTTCGACCAAAGTTCGTAGAGTGTTTAGTATGGCGTTAGGTGTGGTTGTGTCGCGGCTGTCGCCTGGTGTGGCTTCGTTCAAGCGAGGTTCTATTCTGTCTAGGCGCGTTGCTTTATCTCCAATTGTTCGCAGAAACATTGTTACGGCCTTAGGGCCGCCAATTTCATTTAATACCAAGTTGGCTGCAGTATTATCACTCATTAACATAGCGGCTTCACACGCGTGCTCTATGCGTGTGTTTTGGCCTGCGAGCTTATCCATCACTGGAGACCATACAACGATACTGCGCTCATCGACTTTTGCGGTCGCATTTTTACTTAGCTTACCGCTGTCCATATCACTTAGCATTTTGGCACAAGCTAGGGTTTTGAATGTGCTCATGAGTGGGAAGCGTTCATCGCCACGGTAATCCCAACGCTCGTCTGCTTGGGTATCCCAAACTGACACCCCAATTCTGCTTGAGGTTTGTTGCTCGAGGAGAGAAATGTCCTCATTCAGTTGGGACGCGTAACTTAGGGTTGAGCAAACCATTAGCCCAGCCAACAAAAATAACTTTTTCATGGATCGTGTTCTTCAATTTTAGTTTTAGTTCGCACGGTAGCGATGTCACGTAAACTATAACGAGCCAATACTCTAAACACTGTTAAATCTATGTCTATTTTATGTAGGATTCTTTGCAATACGCTTAAACGGTCTCAATATGGGGAGAAGAGTGTTGCTATCAAGGCCTGTAGTTTGGCTTATATATTACGTCGGTGATTCGGTCACAAAAATATCTTAGCGAGAGACACTGGCTCAGAATTTCTTATCATGAGCTAACGAATAGTTTGATCCAGAAATAAAAGGAGCTGAATCATCAGCTCCTTTGTCTATTTGGATAATTACTTACAGTTCAATCTTTTTAACCATGCCCGATTCTGCATGGCCCGGAATGTTGCACGCGAACTCAACCTTGTTGTCACCGTGGAAGTGCCACAACAACTGCTTCGCTTTGCCTGGTTCGACCGTCACAGAGTTGCCCGAGTCGTGCATATGATCACCGCTCATTGTCTTCATCATTTCACGATGTTCTAGCTGCTCTTTAGCCGAACCAATCGTAAACTCGTGGTTGATCTTACCGGTGTTCATGACTACAAACTGCACCACATCGTTTGGCTCAATCTTGACGTCTTTCTTGAACTTGATGGTCATGTCATCACCCAAGATTACGTGTACCACCTTGTCTGGCTGTGCCCCTTTCGCTGGCATACCTACTGCCGACATGCCCGGCATATCCATCATGTTTGAATGGTCCATTTTACTGTGGTCCATCTTCATGCTGCCGTGGTCCATGTTTTCATGCTTCATGTTGCCATGGTCCATGTTTGAATGATCCATTTGGGCAAACGCAGTCGTTGTTGTTAGGGCTAGAGCAAGAGTGATTAGTGTCTTTTTCATTTTTATATCCTTGTTTTAATTCATTAATAACTTGGTTGCTTCCCCTCAAACGGCATGTTTGAGAGGAAGGTAGGGATTAAGCGTTGTTGTTTACATCACTAGCTTGTGTGCCAGCTTGGTGATTAGTCGCATTGCTTGGGCGCAACTCACGTTGTTTCCACAGCTTGAAGATGGCTGGAAGCACTAACAGCGTCAGCAGCAGTGCCGATGCCATACCGCCAATCATTGGTGCAGCGATACGTTGCATCACTTCTGAGCCTGTCCCTTCGCCGTACATGATCGGAATCAGACCAATAATGACCGTCAGTACCGTCATCATTACTGGGCGAACACGTAGGCCCGCACCTTCACGAATGGCATCGGTTAGGTCTTTCGCCTCAAGCTTCTGTTGGCTCTCTTCCGCATCGAGTTTTTTGTAGTGCCATGCTTGGTTGAGGTAGACGAGCATGATGACCCCAATCTCAACCGCGACGCCTGCTAGGGCAATAAAGCCGACCCCAACGGCAATCGAGAAGTTGTAGTTGAGGATATGCATGAGCCATAAGCCACCG
>NZ_JADDYG010000731.1:9349-9651 GCF_015163535.1 Vibrio sp. OPT46
ACCATAGCGAGCGGTAGCGTAAGCATGATGATCATTACTTCGCCGACACGACGGAAGCTGAAGTAAAGCAGCAGCATAATGATGGCGATGGTGATTGGTACCACGACACTCAAGCGGTCTTTCGCACGCTCCATGTATTCGTATTGACCAGACCAAGCCAGGGAGTAACCCGCAGGAAGTTCCAATTGATCAGCAACAACCTGTTGCGCTTCCACGACGTAAGAGCCAAGGTCACGACCATCGATGTCGACAAATACCCAGCCGTTTGGACGCGCGTTTTCCGTTTTGATCATTGGAGGGCC
>NZ_JADDYG010000731.1:9716-10575 GCF_015163535.1 Vibrio sp. OPT46
GTCTTCGTAACGAATATCCGCTACGTCAGCCAGCGCAATACGGGCGCCATTTGGTGTAACTAACGGCAGGTTTTGCAGTTTAACCACTGAATCACGGTAGTCTTGTGGGTAACGAACGTTGATTGGGTAACGCTCCAAGCCTTCAATGGTTTCACCCACATTCATGCCACCCACCGCAGTGGAGATCACTTGCTGAACGTCTTTGATGCTTAAGCCATAACGCGCTGCGGCACGACGTTTAATGTCGACCGTGACATAACGACCACCTGCTACACGTTCCGCATAAACAGATGCTGTACCTTGTACGCCATTAAGAATTGGCTCTAGCTGAGAGCCGATCTTCTCTATTACTTTCAGATCGGGACCGGCGATCTTAATGCCAATAGGGGTTTTGATGCCCGTTGCTAGCATGTCGATACGCGTTTTGATAGGCATTACCCAAGCGTTAGTAAGACCAGGGAACTGAACCAACTTGTCGAACTCTTTGCGCAATGACTCGGTTGTTACCCCTTCGCGCCATTGATCGCGTGGCTTCAACTGAATCACGGTTTCAATCATGGTGAGTGGCGCTGGATCGGTTGCGGTCTCAGCTCGGCCAATCTTGCCCCATACGGTTTTCACTTCATGAACGGTTTTGATCAGCTTGTTGGTTTGTTGTAGAAGCTCGCGTGCTTTACCAATTGAGATACCCGGATAGGTCGTTGGCATGTACATCAAGTCGCCTTCATCCAGCGGCGGGATGAACTCGCTACCCAGTTTACTGGTTGGGTAGTAAGCCGACGCCATCAGACCTAATGCGATAACAATCATGGTCTTAGGGTATTTTAAGCTGGTATTCAACAGCGGGCGGTACAGCGCG
>NZ_JADDYG010000731.1:10586-13129 GCF_015163535.1 Vibrio sp. OPT46
CATGGTCTTAGGGTATTTTAAGCTGGTGTTCAACAACGGACGGTACAACGCGACCAAGCCACGGTTAACTGGGTTTTTGTGTTCTGGTAACACCTTACCGCGAATGAAGTAGCCCATAAGTACAGGGACGAGTGTGATTGCCAAACCTGCTGCCGCTGCCATGGCGTACGTCTTAGTGAGCGCAAGCGGCGAGAACATCTTGCCTTCTTGGCCTTCTAAGGCGAACACCGGTACGAAGCTAAGTGTAATGATCAGCAATGAGAAGAACAGCGGTGCGCCGACTTCTTCTGCGGCTTTGCCTATTACTTGCCAGCGGTTTTTATCGGTCAGTGGCGTTCGTTCAATGTGCTTGTGAACGTTTTCAATCATCACGATCGCACCATCTACCATGGCACCAATGGCTATCGCAATACCACCCAAGGACATGATGTTGGCGTTGATGCCTTGCCAATGCATTACGATAAACGCACTAAGAATACCAACCGGTAGGCTCAGAGCGATAACCAACGAAGAACGAATGTGGAATAGGAACAACGCACACACAATCGCGACGACGATGAACTCTTCTGCAAGCTTCTTCCAGAGGTTTTCTACCGCTGAATCGATAAGGGTAGAGCGGTCGTAGGTTGTAACAATTTCCACGCCTTCTGGTAGGCTGCGTTGCAGGTCTGCTAGCTTGTCTTTGACTTTCGAAATCACCTCACTGGCATTTTCACCAAAGCGTATCACGATAACACCACCTACCGCTTCACCTTCGCCATTCAGCTCTGAGATACCACGGCGCATTTGCGGACCAAGGTTAATGTCTGCGATGTCTCCTAAGAGCAACGGCGTGCCTTTCTCAGTGACTTTGAGAGGCAGTGACTTGATGTCTTCAATGCTGGTTAGGTAACCCGTGGTACGAACCATGTGCTCGGCTTCAGCCACTTCGATAACGGACGCGCCGGTTTCTTGGTTGCCGTTTTGGATTGCCATGTTCACTTGTTGCAAAGTGAGGTTGTACGCACGCAGCTTGGCAGGATCAATCTGCACTTGATACTGCTTCACCATACCGCCCACGGTAGCGACTTCAGAAACGCCATCAACGGTTTGCAATTCGTACTTCAGGAACCAGTCTTGCAGGCTGCGGAGATCCGCCAAATCATGCTTGCCGGTTTTGTCCTGTAATACGTAGCTGTAAACCCAGCCCACGCCAGTCGCATCAGGACCTAAGGTTGGTTTTGCGTTCGGTGGCAGCTTTGGTGCTACTTGGCTTAAGTACTCCAACACGCGTGAACGTGCCCAGTACATGTCGGTATCATCGTTGAAAATGATATAAACGTAAGAGTCACCAAAGAAGGAGTAGCCACGAACCGTCTCAGCACCAGGCACGGCAAGTATGGCGGTGGTGAGTGGGTAAGTCACTTGATCCTCAACGACTTGAGGAGCTTGACCCGGATAGCTTGTCTTGATGATCACTTGCACATCAGAAAGATCCGGAATCGCATCAACAGGCGTATTCTTTACACTGTAAAGTCCGCCTAATACAAGGGCTAAGGTCGCGACCAACACTAGGAATCGGTTGCTCAGTGACCAACGAATAATAGCATTGATCATAATTAACCCTCGACGGCTGTTGTTGCAGGAACTAGCTGTTTAAGAACGTAGTCAGATCCTTGTTTTTCAACTAGAAACCGAACTCTCTGTCCTTCTTCAAAACCCGATAGATCAACGTCTTCACCCACAGAGAAGTTCATCTCGCCAGCATCCCAGTTCCATTCTGCAACTAGTAGGTGGTTTAAGGTGATCATGCCAAAATCAGCCATCAGCATGCTAATGTCACCAGTTAGCCAAACTTCTGCGGCAATGACGCTGTTGTCTGCCTTATACTCGATGATTTGGTACTGACCGGACTCCGTCTTTTGCATTTCAAATTCGATAGCCTGACCTTTTTTCAAGTCACCCATTTCAACGCCATCTGCGAAAGTGAAGTTCATTACCATGCCCGGCCAATCCCATTCTGGTACAGGTTGGTGGTTGATGGTCAGCATGCGGTGATCTTTCATTACGTCTGTGATTTCACCTTTGGCCCATGCTGTTTCTGCCGCTGCTTCTACACCATTGATGCGAGACAGATCCGCCGACTGGCTTGATTCAGAGTCGAGCATGAAGTGAGATGAAGTAACGATCTTGTCACCCTGTTTAAGTCCTTGTAATACTTCGATTTGTTCGCCAGCTTCGCGGCCAACTTCAATTCGAGCTGAGCGGTATTTGCCTTCGCCCTCAGCCAGAACAACGCGAGTCATACCGCCAGAGCGAATAACAGATGACTTAGGAATCGTTAATACTGCGTCGTCAGTAACAGGCTGCAAGGCAATATTGGCGAACATGTTTGGCTTCAATGCGCCATCTGGGTTAGGGAATTTAAGGCGCACACGCAACGTACGTGTTTTCGGATCAAGGATTGGGTACACGTAATCTACGACACCTTGCCATTCATTGCCCGGAATCGCGTCAAGGGTCATCGTGGCTTGAGAACCTGCTTTCATCCAGTGTGCTTGACG
>NZ_JADDYG010000731.1:13185-17459 GCF_015163535.1 Vibrio sp. OPT46
CTCAAAGACTTCCGCATCAACCCAAACATTGTCCAAGGGACCTGCACTGATCACCGCTTGAGCAGGGGACAAATAGCCACCTTCACGCACGTTTAAGCTCGCGATAACGCCATCGGCAGGCGCTTTGATTTCAATGGTTTGCGATGCTTTACCACTACGAGTAATGGATTTGATTTGAGCACGGTCAACCCCAAGCGTTACCAAGCGTTCGGTCGCGCCTTTTACAAGACCTTTGCGCCCAGTGCGGTACGCATTCAGCAATTCTTCTTGTGCTTTAACCAGTTCTGGAGAGTAGAGCGTGAAAAGCACATCGCCTTTCTTCACTTTCTCACCCACAGCATTGATGTAGAGTTTTTCTACCCAACCCGCCACACGAACGTTGGTTTGCCATAACAGACTTTCATCAAAGGCAATATAGCCAACCGTTTCGATGCGTGGTGATAGCTGTTGTAGTGTCGCGTTTGCGGTTTTAACCCCGAGGTTGTTCTCTACTGAAGGGTCAATAGTCATTGTACCCGGTGCGTCTTGTTCACCGGATAGGTCTTCTGCGTAAACCGGAATCAAATCCATGCCCATTGGGGACTTACCCGGCTTGTCGCGTTTGTAGTTCGGATCCATTGGGGCAACCCAGTAAAGCGGAGCATTAGAGCTTGCAGCAGACTCGCCACCCATCGCACTCATGTCGTGAGTCGAGCCCGTAAGAAAATGATTAGCACCAAACCCTAAAGCACCACCAACAGTCAGCGCGATGGTTGCAATTTTAAATGTTTTCATTGTTTTACCTTATTTTCCCCTTCACATTTGACGCTACAGCGTTGTTGCCTGCTCTCGTTCACCCAAATCACATAGAGGATCCCTTAGTTTGTTAGGGAAAGTGCTCATGGGATTCTCTCGTTTGCCGCCTAGCTGTAGCCCCAACTATCTTGGGGAATCACAAATTAATATGTCGAAATAGAGCGAGCTTCCGGTGAAGCCACTTGATAGTCGAAACCACCCAGTAGGGTGGCTAAATTGCTGTTTGCGATGTTGAGATCGGTCAGCAGACGTTGTTGCTCTAATTGCAGAGCCAACTCGTCTGTGGTGGCAGAAATCACATCGTTAAACTGCGCTGTGTTGTTTTGATAACCCCGCTCAACGGCTTGAATGCGCGCTTTCGCTTGAGGCAATAAGGTGGATTGATAACGTTCTAAGCGTTGGGTTAAGTTGCCGCGATCAACCAGCAAAGTGTTCACCTTGGCATTCATCTGCGTTAGTAAGGTGTCTTTTTGCGATTGTGCCGCGCCAACTTGGTATTGAGCGGCCGCGAGATTGCGATCTTGGCGGTCACCGGTGAACAGTGGAATGTCCATGGTGAGGTAAGCGCTAACCAAATCAGAGGCGGGCTCACCCATCATGTTGTCGGCTTGGCGGTAGGCGTACATTACTTCGACGCCAAATTGCGGGTTGTAGGCTTGCTCAGTAATTTCCACCTGAGTTTTATTGGTAGAGATGCTGACGTCGGCCATCTTAACCATCGGGTGTTGGCTGAGTTGCTGATAATGCTTGGTGGAACGCTGACTGGCAGCAAGTTTGCTGTTCAGTGTGTCCCAGTTCAATTGATTGCTCGCGTGCAGAGCCTGTTCGTTTGCCAACCAATCTGACCCCAACCATTCGGAGAGTTGAGATATAAGACGACGTTGCATTTGTGCATTGGCTTGCAGTTTCTCATCCAACTTGCTGACTTGAAGTTGGGCGTTGAGCAGATCTTGCGCTTCACTCTTACCAATCGAATAGTTGGTTTGAATAAAGCTTTCCATTTCCTTCATCAACTTGCGGTTCTCAAGCATGATTTGTTCAGCGCGTTGCTGGTAACCAAGTTCTAACCAAAGTTGAGTCATGCTGTTGGCTACCTCAAGCTCACGAGCATGAACTTGAAGCCCAAGGCCGTCGGCTTGTTGATTGGCTTTCTTCTGCTGTAAATCAAGCGTAGAGCCACGCTCAAACTGTTGCATTAAACCAACGGAGATGTTGGTCATTGGATCTTCATCGAATTTGAAGCTGTCGACAGGCAAGCCACCAAAACCCACTTTCAGTTTTGGGTCCATCAAGGTTGCACTTGCGACGCCCGTTTCACGCATGGCAGCAGATTGCGCTGAGTATTGCTTACGATTGCCATCGTTACTCAAAGCGACGTTGATCAGTTGGGCAAGCTTGGTCGTTGAAGCTCGCTCGCTTGATGCGGAATTTTGCGCTGCGTGCGTCTCTTTACCTGCGGCGTTAACCAAGGTTGGCGCAGCGACCAGAGCCACCATAAAAATAGGTGCAGCTAAGCGGTATGGTTTGATATCCATAATCTAAATCCAGTGTTCGCCGGATCGATGGAGGTGCGGATTTTATTGCGGGAACAGTAAAGCCTTGTTACCTCATCTTTCAGGCGCATTAAAACAACCTGCGATACACGCGCAGGGTCGAATGCTAGGACGGATTTAGGCTATAGGAGGTCGGTATAGGTCGCGGCTGACGTGTACGACTGGGGAAGCAACTTCAGGAGTAATGGTTGCGCGATAGACGACGGGCATTGGGCTATTGACAGGATTCGGTAGGGGGACGAAAACTATCGTACACGCGGCAGTACAGCAGGTGTGAACCATGCCGGAGCCTCCACCACAGTTCATGCTGGTTTCTCTTACATCGCCATCTTCGGACATAGAAGCGTCAGTCATGGATACGTCCATCATGCCAGGCATACCGCAGTGTTCGCTGTCACTCATTATAGAAGGATGGTGAGCCATGCCAGTAGACATCATTTGAATATTCATCAACGGCTCACTGTTCGCCACACTAGATACCAATAGCACTAGCGTCGTGAAGAGAGTTAACCAGATTGTATGCAGCGATTTTAAGTGCATACCCTTTCCCATGTGTTTGATGAAAATGATGAAAACCCTTCGATTCTAAAGGTTAACCTAAGGGTAAGGTCAATCATTTATTATATTACTTTTATTATCAAAATAGTCCAACCCTTCAGTTTTCGCACTTTCGAGGGAGTAAAACGTTTGTTAAACACCGAGTGTTGAAAGTTAGCGAAAGAAGCCCTTGCTTTTTATGACACGTGAAAAATGTGGTTTATAAGTTTTACATCACACTAACTTGTCTTACAAATGATTATCCTTATA
The DNA here is from genome assembly GCF_015163535.1 of Vibrio sp. OPT46. NCBI lineage: Bacteria > Pseudomonadati > Pseudomonadota > Gammaproteobacteria > Vibrionales > Vibrionaceae > Vibrio > Vibrio sp. OPT46. The sequence continues at coordinate 16,341 of NZ_JADDYG010000731.1, forward strand.
GAATGCATGGTTTTACTTGTGCAGATTTGGATTTGCTTTGCTGCGGGGGTTGCATGATAGAAATTGTCATCGATGGAAAATATAGAATTGTAGAAGAGGGTCTAACCCTTTTAGAAGCAGCAAAAGTGTGTGGGGTCGAGATCCCATCGCTGTGCGGAATGAACAAAAGTAATGAAAAAGTACCGTGTGACTTGTGTGTAGTTGAAGTCGAAAGTGGCGGTACTAAGCGTGCGTGTGAGCTCGAAGTTTACCGCGGCCTTAATGTGGTCACGCAATCAGAACAATTAAGCGAGCACCGCAGAAAAGCACTCAACCGCATCATGACGGACCATTACGCCGATTGTGAAGCGCCATGTAAAACCGCGTGTCCTGCGGGAGTGGATATCCAATCGTACCTTTATCACATCGCACAGAACGATCATCAAAAAGCGATTGAAGTGATTAAGCGTACGCTTCCTATGCCGTTATCGATTGGCCGCGTATGCCCAGCATTTTGTGAGAGCGAATGTCGCCGTTCGTTAGTCGATGAACCTATCGCAATTCGTCAGCTTAAACGTCATGCCGCGGATGCGGATTTGTCTGCGCATGAAGCCTACGTACCAGAAAAGAAACCAAGCAAAGGTTTGAACATTGCCGTCGTCGGCAGTGGTCCTGGTGGTCTAACGGCTGGCTATTACCTATCGAACGAAGGCTACGAAGTTACGGTCTTTGAATCCATGCCAAAAGTGGGCGGTTGGTTGCGTTATGGCATCCCAGAATACCGTTTGCCAAAAGACATTCTCGATAAAGAAATCGAACTGATGTGCCGTAATGGCATGCAAGTTCACACTAATCAAAAGCTGGGTGTGGATTTCACGCTTTCTCAATTGAGCGAAGAATACGATGCGGTGTGTTTAGCTGTCGGCGCGTCTCAAGCGGTTGAAATGCATTACACAGGCAGTGACCTTGAAGGTTGCTACTTAGGCGTTGATTACCTTAAAGATTACGTCACTGAGCAAAACTATGTAACGGGTCAGAAAGTCGCGGTGATCGGTGGTGGTAACACGGCAATTGACTGTGCTCGTACTGCGCGTCGTGCTGGTGCAGACACCACGTTGATTTACCGTCGTACCCGTGACG
>NZ_JADDYG010000731.1:17594-19438 GCF_015163535.1 Vibrio sp. OPT46
ATGCGATTCGTCTAGAGCGCATGGCGTTGGGTGAGCCGGATGCATCTGGTCGTCGCAGCCCTAAACCAACCGGCGAGTTCTTCACCGAAGAGTTCGACACCGTGATTGCGGCAGTATCGCAAAAGCCAGATCTGAGCTTCCTCGAAGGCGAAGATTTGTCGATTCCGCTTACGCGTTGGAACACCTCTGATGCCGATGAAAAGACCATGCACACCGGCACGGGCAATATCTTCAGTATTGGTGATTTCCGCCGTGGTCCAGCAACGGCAGTTGAAGCGGTGGGTGATGGCCGCGTTGCGGCAAAAGCGATTGACCTGTTTTTGAATGGTGATATGGCCGATATGCCAAAGGCAGCGTTCAACTCGCGTAAAGAGAAGAAGCTCTCTCAAGTCGATCCGCTTCACTTCGAGAACATCCAGAAAGTCGCTCGATCTATCATGCCTGAGCTGACTCCAGCACAACGCGAGCAAAGCTTCGCTGAAGTGGAGTTGGGTTTTGATAACGAAGAAGCAATGAAGGAAGCCGCGCGCTGTCTAGAATGTGGCTGTCAGGCAAATACCGATTGTGCGCTGCGTGATTACTCCACCGAATATGAAGCTGAGCAAAGCTTTGATTTCTCTTTGCAGATTAAATCGCATCAAGATTGGTTAGATCTTCGTGCGAAAGACTTGCGTCATAAGTACGAAGTTGACCGCAGCTCTGAGTTTATTGAGTTTGATGCTAACCGCTGTATTAGCTGTGGGCAGTGTATCCAAGCGTGCCGCGACAAAGCCGTGCACGGTGTACTGAACTTTGTGTGCGATAAACAAGGTCGTCCAGCATTACGTCCTGATGATCGCCCACACTTTGGAAGTAACAAGAATGGTTTAACCCTAATGGGCGATTCGAACTGCGTGCAATGTGGCGCGTGTGTTCAAGTGTGTCCAACGGGCGCAATGGTCGATAGTCGTGACCGTTCGCAAGGCCGTACTGAAGATCTGAAAGCGGTCGACACCATTTGTACATACTGTGGTGTGGGTTGTAAGTTGACTATGTTCGTGGACGAAGCAACCAATACGATTCGTTACGTGAAAGGCGGTGACTCGCCGGTGAACCAAGGCATGCTGTGTGTGAAAGGGCGCTTTGGTTTTGATTTCATTGGCAGTGAAGAGCGTCTTACCACGCCATTGATCCGTAAAGACGGTTGGCTGCAACCTGCAAGCTGGGAAGAGGCGATTCAACTGATTGCGAGCAAGTTCTCTGGCATCAAGCAAGATTTTGGCAGCAACGCATTAGCGGGCTTCTCTTCAGCGAAAACCACCAACGAAGACAACTACGCGTTCCAAAAATTTGTCCGTCGTGAACTGGGCACTAACAACGTCGACCACTGTGCGCGTTTGTGTCACGCATCGAGTGTAACCGGTCTTGAGGCGTCACTGGGTAGTGGTGCAATGACCAACGACATTCCAAGCATTAAGCACTCGGATGTGATCTTTATTATTGGTTCGGATACCACATCGGCACACCCGATCATCGCTTCACACATCAAACAAGCAATTCGTCATCACGGCGCTCGTTTGATTGTAGCTGACCCGAAACGTGTCGATATGGCAGAGCATGCTGAGCTGTATATGGCGCACCGTCCGGGTACGGATGTGATGCTTTTAAATGGCGTCATGCAGCAGATCATCAAGAACGGTTGGTACGATCAAGAGTACATCGAAGAACGTGTCGACGGCTTTGATACCTTACTGCAAGAAGTAATGTCGCCAGCTTACAACCTCGATAAAGTGGAGTTGGTTACGGGCGTTAAAGCCGAAGACATTCAAGCAATGGCGCGCATGATCGGTACGGCAGATCGTACG
>NZ_JADDYG010000731.1:19495-20054 GCF_015163535.1 Vibrio sp. OPT46
GCTGTTTACTACTCGATGGGTATTACTCAGCACACGACAGGTCATGACAACGTGCGTTCTATCGCTAATCTGCAATTGCTGTGTGGCAACATCGGTATTGAAGGTGGTGGTATCAACCCGCTGCGTGGTCAATCAAACGTGCAAGGCGCGTGTGATATGGGCGCTTTGCCAAACAGCTTCCCAGGCTACCAAAAGGTATACAACCCAATTGTGCGTCAGAAGTTTGCGATTGAATGGAATGCGCCAAATCTGCCTTCTGAGCAAGGTCTAACCCTGACAGAAATCATTGATGCGGCTTGCCATCGTGACGTTCGTGGTATGTACATCATGGGTGAGAACCCAGTGTTGAGTGACCCAAACCAAGCGCATGTGATTGAAGGTTTAGAAGCGCTCGATTTCTTGGTGGTTCAAGACATCTTCCTAACGGAAACTGCGCAATACGCGGATGTGGTTCTGCCTTCTTGCTCGTTTGCAGAGAAAGCGGGTCACTTCACCAATACGGAGCGTCGTGTTCAGCGTGTGAACCCAGTCGTAACGGCACCGGGTGAAGCGAAAGAAG
>NZ_JADDYG010000731.1:20111-21842 GCF_015163535.1 Vibrio sp. OPT46
ATTGGTGGATTATCCAAGAGATCGCCAATGCAATGGGTAGTGATTGGGATTACCACTGCGTGTCTGATATCACCAATGAAATCGCACGAGTGACACCTCAATACGCGGGTCTTCGTTGGGATGCCATTACGCCAAACGGTGTGCAATGGCCGAGCAACAAGAACAACCCTGCGGGTACTCGCATCATGCACCAAACCCAGTTTACTCGTGGTAAAGGGCAAATGGTGGGTGTACCGTTCCGTTATGCGGCTGAGCTACCAGATGAAGAGTACCCACTTGTGTTGACGACGGGTCGTGTACTTGAGCAGTTCCACACCGGCACCATGACGCGCAAAACTAAAGGGTTGGATAACCTTGCTGGCCCTCGCGCGATGGTGAGCGTGGAAGACGCAGAAACGCTTGGCATCAGTAATGGTCAGCGTCTGACGGTGTCTACACGTCGCGGCAGCATTGAGATTGATGCTTTTGTGACTAAGCGTATTCAAAAAGGAGTGGTGTTCATTCCATTCCACTTTGTTGAATCGCCAGTCAACCGTTTAACGACAACGGCGACGGATCCGCATGCGAAGATCCCTGAGTTCAAGGTCGCTGCGGTTAAAGTGGAAGTGAGCGAAAAAACAACGCAGACAGAGTCTCTCGAAGATAGTTACCAACACGTTTAAATTCGGTGAGTCACATTGTTGTGGTCACTGACAATTTGAGCCTAGTTGATGGGCGGATAATCTAATCTTGATTTCCGCTCTCACTACATTCACTCGGATTGTCTTTTTCTTCCAACTCCTTTTACTTTTCTGTTATCACCGCGCTCCGGTTAGTTTTCCTTTCTTACTTCTTACTTCTTACTTCTTACTTCTTACTTCTTACTTCTTACTTCTTACTTCTTACTTCTTACTTCTTACTGTCTCTGTGGCGTATTTTTGTTCAAGCCCATGATGAGAGTGCAATAAAGTTTGTTGTTGAGCTTGTCATAGAATTGACTGTCTCTGACTGTCCCCTGTTATTTGGGCAAGTTCTATAACCTAAACTTTGCTCGCTTCCTATACTGAATTAACGAAGCAAGATTTTTATAACAACAAGAGGAAGCTTGTATGACAAGAACAACCTCATTTGCACTCGTTTTATTACTTATGTGCGCATACTTTGGTTACAACCGTTATTATGTATACCCCCAGCAGTTGGAAACACAGGCGAAGTCCATGCTAATACAAATGGCAAATCGCGAAGAGTGGGTCGATGTGTTTGAGATGATGAATCGCGTAGACGCGCACAAGGGCCATTTGGAACTTGTTGCTGACGTGACATCCTCTGATGGTCAGCGTGCGTACAGTGAAGGTATTATCACGTACACGGATCGCGAAGGCGTTGTCTGTAAACAGGTAGTGTTCAACTTTAAAATAAACTCTTTGAAAAACTACAATATTTCCGATTTACGAGATTGTTCCTACGGTGAGTACTATTAATATTGTCTGAGAGTTGAGCTCGATAGCGCAGTGTATGAATACAGAAACAAAAAATAGCCCTTCGTTGGGGCTATTTTTGTTTTTAAGGAATAAACGCAATATCGTGGAATTAGTCGAGTGATTTTTTGAAGCGAAATGAAGCGACAATAAGGCCGATAACGGTGAATCCAAGTAACCAAACTGTATCTCGCCATAGCTCCATTAGGTCTGCACCACGCAGCACCACACCACGAATAATTCGCATAAAGTGGGTGGCAGGCAGCGCTTCGGA
>NZ_JADDYG010000731.1:21905-22461 GCF_015163535.1 Vibrio sp. OPT46
GCGATGGGCATTCCTTCATAAGGGAACATAAATCCGGACAGAAGAATCGATGGCAAAAGAATAAACACCGTCATCTGCATTGCTTGAAGCTGCGTCGTCGCAATGGTGGATATCACCAAACCTAAGGTTAAACTCGCGGCGATAAACAACAGCGTGCCAAACAGTATCTGACTAATGGCGCCGTTTATCGGTACACCAAATATCCAATGACCCAAGCCTAAAATGATAAACACCTGTATCAGACCAACAAAGATGTAGGGAATGATCTTCGCTACCATGAGTTCGATGGAGTGGATTGGCGTAGTAATCAGTAACTCTAAATTGCCACGCTCCCGTTCTCGAACAATGGCTGCGCTGGTGAACAAGATCATCGTCATGGTTAGAATCACGCCCAATAAACCGGGGACAATGTTCACCGCCGAGCGCCGACTCGGGTTGTAATACAGCGCAACTTCAAAGGTTTTGGTTGGGGCAGGGCGTATCTCAAAATCAAAATCCGTTAACGGCATGGTTTGCAGTGAGAGAATCGCTGAGCTGATCATGGTGTCTGAACCAT
>NZ_JADDYG010000731.1:22520-23192 GCF_015163535.1 Vibrio sp. OPT46
CCACAATCCACTGGCCAAGCTCTCTACCTTGCACCATGCGTTGGGTTAGGTCGCTAGGTAGAATTAAAGCCGCTCGCACCAAACCGTCTTGAATGGCTTGCTCGGCTTCAGAAGCGGTAGCGAAGGTTTCGACCACATCGACCACTTGTGTGACTTTGACGGACTCAGTGATCACGCGCCCGGCAGTGCTGCCACTTTGATCGACGACGCCAACGGGAATGTTGCGAATATCCGTATTAATGGCAAAGCCAAATAGCAGAAGTTGAATCAGGGGGATCATTACGACCATGCCAAAGGTAATGCGGTCACGTGAAAGCTGACGGATCTCTTTGATCATCACCGCTTTCATGCGGGCAATAGATTTCATCATTGGCGACCTTCTCCCGTAACGCTGACAAACACATCTTCCAAGCTAGGACGAGCAATGTTCATCTCGCAGCCATCAAGCTCAGGAAAGGTTTGGGTTAACCATTCGATCGGTTGTTCGATGTGCTGGTGGATCAAAATGCGTAAGCGAATGCCGAGCTGTGCGGCAGAACGGACTTCTTCGCGTCGAATGACTTTCTCTTTTAGCTCGCGTAAGTTATCCGCTTTGACTTCGACGATGTTAACGCCCATTTGCGTCATGAGTTCTTCTGGCTCACCATCGGCGCGGATTTCCCCAGCTTCCAT
>NZ_JADDYG010000731.1:23292-23864 GCF_015163535.1 Vibrio sp. OPT46
TCAAACAACTGCTCCCAGAAATCGCGTCGGTTCTCTGGGTCAACCGCAGATGTGGGCTCATCGAGAAACAACAGTTCTGGTTTGTGCATAGTGGCTGCGGCGAGAGACAAGCGTTGTTTCTGGCCGCCACTCATTCCGCCGACGCGCTGTTTACGCAGCTGGTCGAGACCGTAGGTGGATAGTTGTTCTTCGATGCGAGCTTTCAGAGCCTTGGTTTCCATACCAAAGATTTGTCCAATAAACTCAAGATTCTCTTGAACTGTCAGGTCATCATAGAGGGAGAACTTTTGTGTCATGTAGCCAATCTTGAGGCGCAGAAGCTCAGATTGTTTTGGGATCTCTAGCCCAAGCACATCCACGTTGCCCTCACTTGGGCTAAGCAAGCCAGTCAGCACACGAATGGTTGTTGATTTACCGCAGCCGTTGGGACCAAGAAAACCATAAATACTGCCTTTGGGTACATTGAGCGTGATGTTGTTGATGGCGGTGAAGTCACCAAACTTCTTCACTACATTTTCAGCTTGAATCGCGTATTCGGTCATTGGCTTACTCCACCAAATCCACTTGCGCTG
>NZ_JADDYG010000731.1:23921-28283 GCF_015163535.1 Vibrio sp. OPT46
GAATGCCCGAAGGCAAGGATTGTGCTGAGTCTTGTAGGTCGACTTCTGCAAGGTACATCAAACGCGAGCGTTCTTCCTCGGTAAGCGCGAAATAAGGCGTAAATGAAGGCTCAGTCGCAACCCAACGAACGGTGCCGCTATATGGTTGCTCAACGCCATCTACATGCACGTTAACCGTTTTACCTGGCACAAAATCGACTCGGTAGTTGGCAGGAACGTAAACGCGAGCGTATGGGACGCGGCTGGCTTGTATTACAGCAACTACACCATTCACAGGAACGCGTTCGCCAAGGTTAAACGGTAGGTTATCTAACAAGCCATCTCGCGTGGCGGTGATGGTGAGTTCTGCCAGTTTCTGTTCTTGTAGTGCCACATCGGCTTTTGCTGCCATGAGTGCGGCTTTTGCTTGTTCAATATCTTCAGGACGAGAGCCAGCGGTCAGTTTGCTGAACTCTTCTTGTGAGGAGTCTAGCTCTGCACGGGCAGAATCTCTGGCTGCTAAAGCGGTGTCTTTTTCTGATTGGCTGATGAGTTTTTTACGAACTAACTCCGCCTTACGTTGGTAGTTCTTTTGCGCTTCAACCAATTGAGCTTCCGCTCTGGCAACGCGTGCTTGCGCTGCGGCAATGTCTTCTGGTCGCTCACCATTGGTCAATTTCAAAAGATAGGCGTCAGCCTTGGCTTGTTCGGCTACGGCGTGAGCTAAAACGGCTTCTTGGTTCTTTGTATCGAGCTGAACCAGCACTTCTCCTTCGGTGACTTGGCTGCCTTCCTTGATGGGTAGGGCACGAATTATCTCGCTAGAGGTTGCAGTAAAGGTTACGCGGTCACGTTCCAGTGTGCCAAGGGCTTGCTGTCCGTCATCTTTGGAACAGGCAGCTAAAAGAGTCAGGGCTAGGGTGCCAAGAATGATTCGCTTCATCATGCGACGCTTCCTCTAAGAAGGTGAGCTCGAATTCGTATCAAGCTATAGAAGAGTGTGGGACTGCATTCAGTGTAACGTGAGTCAGTTTTGTCCGGCTAGGAAGTTAATTCCTTCAATATTCATCAATTGATTAATTATTGAAACTGGCTTTATCCTGCTGAAGCCGTGCTTTACTTGGCTCTTTTAAGTTGATTACATGAATATCATTTAAACAAAAATCTGGCCTTTCATGTAGAGCACGCCGTCGCCAGATACTCTTACTTGTTCGCCAGTAACTTCACAGTGCAAAATACCTCCGCGCTGAGAAGCTTGGTAAGCGACCAGTGATGCTTTGCTTAACGCTTCTGCCCAGAACGGTGCTAACCCAGCGTGAATCGAGCCAGTTACGGGGTCTTCGTCACCACCATTTGCAGGCCAAAAGTAACGCGATACAAAGTCTTGTTGATCACCTTTCGCGGTAACGACCACATCGTAAGGAGCGAGTGTCTTGAGGTGCTCTGAACGGTATTGAACCTCAAGTACCTCCTGCTGGTTGCCGACCACCACGAAATACGCTTGAGGGCTAAGCAGTACGCGTTCCACATCGCAACTTAGGCCATCAATCAATGCCGAGGGAATATCAGAAACGGCTTTTGGAGGACGAGCAGGGAACGTCATCTCGATCTTACCTTGCGCATTCTTCTCTACGGTGAGGGTTCCTACTTCCAGAGTATGAAATTCAATCGTGCCATTAATGCCAAACTCATCAAACAGCACTAACGAAGAGGCCAGTGTTGCGTGTCCACAGAAATCGATTTCAGTAATCGGAGAGAACCAACGAATCTCATATCGGTTTGCGCCAATGGATTTTAGAAAAGCCGTTTCCGACAAGTTGTTTTCTGTCGCGATATTTTGCATCAATTCTGGGGCTAGCCATTCCTCTAACGGTACGACCGCTGCTGAGTTGCCTTTGAATTGCGTATCGGTGAAGGCGTCCACCACGTAGATATCCAATTCCATTTTCCTTCCTTGTTCCGTGAGCGATTAATTAGCATAAACCAAGTGCAATTAAGAGAGTAAGAAATTTGTGTTAGAATCTTAAAGTGTCAAAATTATAGATTATTTTGTGTTTTTTGATACTTACTGACAAGGATTCGGACTGCTGGGTACTTACACTAGTGTTGAATTCATTGAAAGGAAGAAAAACATGAAAGCGATCTACAAATCAGTTTTGGCATTGAGTGTTTTTGCGGTCGGTTCTGCCCATGCATTTGAACTCGTGAGTAGAGATATTCAAGAAGGCCACCCGATGGCGAAGACATTTGAATACTCTGGTTGGGGATGTGATGGCGGGAATCAATCACCACAATTGATGTGGAAAGAAGCTCCAAAGGGCACAAAAAGTTTTGCGATCACCGTGTATGACCCCGATGCACCAACAGGCAGTGGTTTTTGGCATTGGATAGCGTTTAATATTCCATCCACCGTTAGCGAGCTGCCTCGAGGCATTGATATGAACAAGTTAGGCGGCAAAGAATCTCGTATTGACTACGGTACAACGGGGTTCGGCGGCGCGTGTCCTCCAAAGAATGATGGGATGTATCGTTACCAGTTTACGGTGTGGTCATTGCCAACTGAAGAACTGAATTTGGATGAAAACACGCCACCAGCCATTGTAGGGTTTACTTTGAATAGTGTTGCTTTGGGTAAAGCGACATTAACCACGACTTACACGCGATAATTGAATATAAGGGGAGAGAATGGGTCACCAATATCAGGTTACGCTGTTTCGTGCGGAGCAGCAGCAGAAGCTTCGTAATGTCAGGATTCACTCCCCAAGCCTTATTCAGATTGTTAAGGGGAGTAAACATCTTTTCTGGAAAGATGAAGTACTCGACATCCATGATCCAAATATCATGCTTTGTGAAGCAAATGCATCCCTAAATTTTGAAAACCTTCCTCTACAAGGGCGATTTCTTTCTCGAATGTTCAGTTTTCACTGTGTGCCTAGCGATGAAATGTTGGAGCTAAGCATGAGCAACGCATTAGGAAACTATGTACCCGTTGTTGAGACAGATAAAGCATTGAAAGCGACGTTAAATGCTTTGTTTTCGTTTGAGCGGGAAAGCTTAAGTGAAGCGACACAACGCTATTGGATTATGGGCCTATATCAGCAGCTAGCTGAGAGAGGGTTATTGCATCGGTTGTTCTCGAGTTCACATATCTCTTTTAGTCAGAAACTTAGTCGTTACTTATCGCGCTCTCCAGGGGAGGAGCATCCATTAGACATGGTCGCGGGGCACTTTGCTATGAGCCGAGCAACATTGATACGCAAACTGAAACAAGAAGGTACCCAGTATCGTGAAGTATTGGCAGAAGTGCGCTTAAATCACGCACTTTACTTGATGCAAAATGGCTCGTATAACGTTGCTATGCTCGCACAGTTGTGTGGTTATCAGTCAGAGGGGCGTTTTAGCCAACGCTTTAAAAGTAAGTTCGGCCTAACGCCCAGCGAGTATATTAAAACGGTAGTGAGTTAATGTTTTACCGCTTTTGTATTTTTTGTGCTTTTTAGGTTAGCCATAATATTTGGCTTTCATTCGCAATGCTACATTCACCAAAGCAATCAACACAGGCACTTCGATCAGCGGGCCAATGACACCAGCAAAAGCTTGGTCTGAGTTTAGTCCAAACACCGCGATAGAAACCGCAATAGCCAATTCAAAGTTGTTGCCTGTTGCTGTGAAGGCAATCGACGCATTTTTGTCGTAGTCGATGCCCATTTTCTTACCAACGAAGAAGCTGACAAAGAACATCAACACAAAGTAGATAGCCAGTGGAATTGCTACACGGAATACATCCATTGGCAGTTCAAGAATCATCTCACCTTTTAAGCTGAACATCAGTACGATGGTCGCAAGTAGGGCGATAAGGGTAATTGGTGAAATGCGTGGGATGAACACGTCGTTGTACCATTGCTCACCTTTCGCAGCGACCAGCCATTTACGGCTTAGGAAGCCCGCTAGGAATGGGATACCAAGGTAAATCAGAACGCTTTCCGCGATGTCCATCATCGAGATATCAACCACGAAACCTTCGTAACCAAAGACTGGTGGCAACACAGTGATGAATAACCATGCCATCACACTGTAAGTCACGATTTGGAAAGCGCTGTTTAGTGCAACTAGGGCTGCACCGTATTCTTTGTTACCGCCACCGATATCGTTCCATACCAATACCATGGCAATACAACGAGCAAGACCAATCAGAATGATACCAACCATGTAACCCGGATGATCACCTAGGAAAGTCAATGCAAGGATGAACATCAAAATAGGGCCGACAATCCAGTTCATGACCAAAGACAGCGTGATCGCTTTTTTATCTTTCGTCACTGTGCCTAGCAAGTTGTAGTTCACCTTTGCGAGTGGCGGGTACATCATCAAAATCAAACCAAT
>NZ_JADDYG010000731.1:28354-30634 GCF_015163535.1 Vibrio sp. OPT46
CTGACATTGACTCGTTCCACTCAGCAACTTGAGGGAATGCTGCGCCAATACCTACACCGATTGCCATTGCCACAAAAATCCACACCGTTAGGTAACGGTCCAAGAAGCTCATTTTGTCGCTGGCACTATTTAAAACTTGAGTAGTCATAGTGTTCTCTTATTCGTTTATCGTCGAAAGGCGATAGTTAAAGGTATAGTTTATCTCTGCACGCCTGAACAGCGTGCAAAGGGCATTAATCAAATAACTTGGAAAATCCTAGATTGAACTGATCAAACGCGTCGCGTTGAATGCGGTAACACACCTTAGGTGGGTTTGGCTCGGCGCTGATAAAGCCTGCTTGCTTTAGAATACGCAAGTGCTCGGAAACAGTAGATTGCGCAAGACCCAGTTCAGAAACCAAATCACTGTTCAAACAACCGCCCATGGTATCGAGCGTGTGCAGGATATGCAGAATGCGCAAACGTGCTGGATGCGACAAAGCTTTTGCTTGCGCTGCTAGAGTTTGTTCTTTCTCGAGCTGTTGTTGCGTTGTCTGAAAAACGACTTCGCACGTGTCCTTGCACTTATCACTCATTCGCTGGCCTTAATAGTTAATCGTCGAATTGCGATAAAGTGTACGCCTGCTCTGTGGAAGATGCAACAAGTCGATGAAAAAATTAATCGTGAAATAACGATGGATAAAAAGTTGAAAAAATATATCTTTTAAAAACAGTGATATAATTAAAAATTAAGTAGGTTACTAAAAGTTAACTAATTGCACTATATTTCTAGGTTACCATAATAAACCACATCCGACGCACAATGGTTACTGCGTCATCTTATGAACTTATTTAAAGGTAATCCCATGAGCAACGTACTGATCATCAATGCACACGAACCATCACCATATTCAGAAGGTCGTCTAAATGCTTCTCTTGTCGACAAAGCACAGACGCTTCTGCAAGCAAAAGGCCATGAAGTTCGCGTTGTGACAATGCAAGATGAGATCAACGTAGATGAGCAACTCGCACACTTTGAATGGGCTGATCGCGTGATCATCCAAAGCCCAATCAACTGGATGTCTGTGCCTTGGTCATTCAAAAAATACATGGACGACGTGTTTACTGCGGGTATGGGCGGCGCACTGTGTGCATTTGATGGCCGTAGCGCAGAAGAACCAAAGAAAAACTATGGTACAGGCGGTACTCAAACCAACAGTAAATACATGCTGTCACTGACATTCAACGCGCCAGAAGAATCGTTTGATGATGAGAACGAATACCTATTCCAAGGTAAAGGCGTGGACGATTTGATGTTCCACATGCATGCTAACTTCCGCTTCTTTGGTATGTCAGCACTGCCTACATTCGCTTGTTACGACGTGATGAAGAACGCAGATATCGAAAACGATTTTGTTCGTTTCGAAGCGCACATTAACGAAAACTTCTAATCCTTTTAGAAACATAGTGCGAACTGAATGATGGATTGAGATGGACTGCTGCATGCGGTCCATTTTTATTTGTTTGCGACGAGGTGACGTTTTTATTACTCTAAAGCACTAAATGTATCTAGCTTACTTTTCGTTACCTAGATTGGGTGCGTATCTTGAGGTGTATTGTGGAAAGCAGAATCAGTGTAGATAGCAAAGGTCGTAAGTCAGTGGCGAACGTATGTGCGGAGCCATGTGCTATCGAGAAAGGGATGCGTCTAATTGGTGGTAAATGGAAAGGCTCTTTGATTTTTCATTTGAAAGATGGCCCAGTTCGTTTCAATGACCTAGCACGCATGCTAGGCGGCGCAAGCAAAAAGATGATCGACCAACGCCTTAAAGAGCTAGAAGCGGAAGGCATGGTGGTGCGCAAAGTGATCAGCGATCGCCCAATCGCAGTCAGCTATGAGCTAACAGAGTTCGGCCGTACCGCACTTAAGATTCTTGATGATTTGCGAATTTGGTCTGAAAAGCATCAAATTGAGCTTCGTTAAGACCAAAGTAGTTAATCGCAAACGTTACTCTCTTTTGAAAGCTGATTAACAATACATCGCCGTTTATACCCAAGTAACTTAGATGTGCTTCATTTAAATCGTAATTTGTTTCGTAAAACAACGTACTCTTTCGAGTCAGGCATATCGAGGCTACTTGAGCATAATCGTACTTTTTAAGTTTTTGATTTTTTTAGTTGTTATTTGTCATACTTAGTAAGCTGTAGAATAAATCACTCACTTCAGTTGAATTTAAAAAAGCACTATTTAATTCCAGTTTCTTTTCAAAATCGGAATATTTATCGAATTCCTCTTTCTCA
>NZ_JADDYG010000731.1:30692-31128 GCF_015163535.1 Vibrio sp. OPT46
GTTAACGTGGTTTTCATATTTTTTGATGGTATATAATTTAGACTTTTCGTCAAAATATTGAATTATCTTAATGTTAACGTCAGGTCTCTCCGTATTATACGTGATCGTAATTTTTTCATAATCTTTATTAATCGGAGTCGTAAGCCCTGTAGGGTAGATGATTTTAAACCCATTAATGTCATTCTTCTTCGTGCTTTTATAATGTTTTGAGTATGAAAAGTTTTCAATTGCACTTTTAGTGACGATAATTGACTCACCTTTCTTTAAACCGTATTCGGTACATTCATAATCGTCAACAACCGTAGAATTTCTTTTCTTTTCAATTAGGTAGGACATGTTTGCAGATGTCCCTCCGTGTTCCAGTTTTTGTTGGTTTACAGAACAATAGAAATGACCTTTGTCCACCGTCATTGCGTTGACTTGTTCCGGATTTGAA
>NZ_JADDYG010000731.1:31172-31732 GCF_015163535.1 Vibrio sp. OPT46
GTGTATATCTTTTGCTGGATCGTTGTCGCTTCCTCCTGAACCGCATCCACTAATCCGATACAAACGGCCATATAAAGCAAAGAGATTTTATTCATACTGTATTTCTCAATTAAGATGTGTGATTGCAAATAACGATTAATTACATTTTTATAAAGTGAAATGTTTTTTATTTTAATTGAACGGTGTTTTATTGTTAATTTAATCGTTTGCTTTTATTTTGTCTCTTACGGTATCTATGTTTTCATTTATGGTATGAATTATTAGAAGTGCACAATTGTGAGTTGCAGTAGGATAATAATCGCTAGCTAACTACTTGTGTAGGTATCGTTATGATTTATACATCCGTTAAGTCTAAGTTTTTAGTCTTAATTTCATGTATTTATCGTGAAAGTGACTTAGAAGTAAATACTTAACGTTGTTTGAGGGGAGTCTGGACTTCACTGATCTTGTTTTTCATCAAGACGTTGTATAATGAACAAGGACTCTATTTCCAACTTGTTGATACATATCAGATCTCACGGATCTGATATGCATTCCAAGTTATTCTCACTAAGGCAAGA
>NZ_JADDYG010000732.1:0-1030 GCF_015163535.1 Vibrio sp. OPT46
GTTAAAGCCAAGCTTGGTAATATAGTTAATGAGTTCACTATAGATACATCTGTGAATAATGAAATTCTCAATAAGCTTTCTGGACCAGTAAAAGACAAGTGCAAACAAGTAGACGAAAAAGTTAAACAAGAGGTTGACACTGATATGAATTTAGGAATTGGATTTTAAATTGTATATGCTGTAACCTATTATAAAACAACAGGAGGCTTCCTATGGTTGCTGCAATTGCTCTTCTTCCATTACTTGGTGTTATAGCGGCTATTTTTTGGGGGTTGAATATGTACTACACACTCGTTCCTAACTGGTTAATTCCAGTAGTGTGCGTCGTGGTAGTCGCCTCAATATTCCAAATTAAGGTGACATACAAAGAACTAAATGAATCGGAAATAGATAGTTTTATTGGGCGGTTCTTGTTCTCAATACATCGAACAGTTCGACAGTATATGAGAGCGGCATTTATGCCAGTTGTACCTGATTTTAGTTTTGTAAAACAAACCCTCAATATCATGACGAAACGAAAAGATGATGAATAAGAAATTAATGTTAGCTGTAATGTTGAGCGCCTCCCTTTTCGGTTGTGCTCAAAATGATAGTCTTGATCCAGTATTTGGTTTTACTGGTGAATATGGTGCTGGTGGTACAAGAATCCCTAATAATCCAGCATACTTAGTTGATCCTGGGTTAACTACTGAAACTGAACTATTTAAGATATTCGGTGAGCCCCAACTAACCCAAAGTTTCCCATGGGGTAGAGTAGTTACTTATAGATATTGGGAAAATAAAATTGGGTTGCCGATGTATGAAGAGTATGTTGACTTTGTTTTTAACGATAGAGGTTTCCTTGATAAGGTGGCAACCTATTCTCAAAGGGGCTCTAAGCGGGTTGAAACAAATCAATCCAAAATGATAGAGAGAGAAGAAGAGTGTCCAAGTCACTACACAGTGTGCCAGTCATACGAAAACTTCAGTCATTAGAATCCTCACTTCATGCGTTTGCTCACTCCTTAGAGCAAACGTACTTTAACGTTCA
>NZ_JADDYG010000733.1:0-665 GCF_015163535.1 Vibrio sp. OPT46
ACACCACCAATAAATAGATTTGCACATACATCATCTCTGACGTCTTCCCAGTTTATAGTCACACCAAGCTTACGAAACTCTTGATCCCAAACCTTAGGGTTAACTTGTATTATTCCTAAATCACCAGAACCGTTCTTGGCTTTCTGGTCAGCTCCTGGCCAACCATTCTCGCTTCTCATGATTGTACGTATGTATTTAGGATGTATATTGTTTAGCTTGCTAGAGATTAAAGTACACTCTTCAATCTCACCTTTGTAAGTAAGAAGTAAATCTCGTTTACTTTTCCACGGCATGGCTTTGTACAGCCCCGTGTCGCCATGCTCTATTACATATTCGTAATAAGACCTTTCCGGTTCTTTAAGTTGCTCAAGACCGTCAGCTGCTGTTACACCCAAAAATTCAAACATAGACGCAATCCTCCGTTAAATGAAATATATCATTTAGCAACAAAAAACAATAGACTAAAGTTGACTTTGAGGTTGAATTAAAATACCATATATAAACACTTAAATGGGAGGGATGAGAATGAAATTAACCGCGAGTCAGTATGAAGGAGTCAACACGACTGGAGTACCTTGCATGATTAATGCGGGGGCAGGTAGTGGTAAGACTCGCGTTATTGTGGAGAAGGCCGCGACATTCATTGAGTCAGGCTTGGAACCCTG
>NZ_JADDYG010000734.1:0-336 GCF_015163535.1 Vibrio sp. OPT46
AAAAATTGTTTTTTTTATTTCGTTTGATGCTAAACGTGATCGTTTTTCAGCTTTTTAGTTATTAGTTGGTTCGGAGCGAGTAGGGCAGGCGTAAATCGCCCTTTTTACGGTTAGTTTATGTTCTAATTCGAGCCTTTGTTTCAAAGGTTTCGAATTGGAATGCTCAAGTGAGAGGTTTGAACATCAGTTTCATATTAACGAATCTTGAGTAAAGTTGAACGATGATCTAATTAATGCTCATATAATTTACTGTATTTACTTATATTTAATCCATGTGCAACATTTGTCACAGAAATAAAATCCTAACTCCATACAATTCATGAACTTTCGAACGAA
>NZ_JADDYG010000735.1:0-248 GCF_015163535.1 Vibrio sp. OPT46
TTCAGTGCTTTGTTAAACATAACTTGGTGGTCGTTCAGCTCATCGAGCATTTGTTCAACCAGTTCATTTGGAGCCAGTAATTGCTGACTATTCAAAGTGAGCATTAGCTCTGCAATGTTCGAGTTAGCCTCACTCGCACTCTGCTCATCCTTTAACGATTCCACTTCGTGCAACTCTTTCTGTAGGTTATCAATACATAAACGCAAGCAAGTGCCCATTTGCTTGAATAACTGCGCCTCGTTTGTCAT
>NZ_JADDYG010000736.1:0-1192 GCF_015163535.1 Vibrio sp. OPT46
TTTGTGTTTGTTGACTTACTAACAGTACCAAATTCTGTTGCTGTGCCTGGTTCACATGAGCCTAGCTTGATTGTTTTTTTAGTGTCCTCTTTCTGTCCTACTTCATAAGCCGATGCTAGTTGAAGAGTACCAGCAACGCCTCCATTGCAAGCGGCTTCAGTGTCAGCTGGTAGGAATAACCCCCCATTGATACAAACAACCGCCTTTAACTCTTCGCAGTACATCACTGATAAGCGCTGGTTCGTGTTAGGGATGAATACCATAGCAGGTATAAAAGTTTCCTCTCCAGTAACCATATGTGTAAAAGTATTTAATTCCATACATGCCCCAAGCATTTAAATAATTGATTAAACTGGCGTTATTATATACCAACCCTTACAAATATACCATATGATAACACAACATTTTATAAATTATTGTTCCCATATTTTATTGACTTTGGGAAGGACAAAGGCGACACAATAGGGCTCGAAAGAGGGTCAGCTTTTTAGGCGAAGCCGTTAAGAAAAGCTATACAAATGCTTTTTGCTCGCCGAAGGCGATTCATATGGCCACCAGCATTCTGCTAGGACGGTGACAACGGGGGTTGGTTGGCAATGTCCTAGCGCTGGTGGACAACAGCCTTGAGCGGCAGCACTTGGTGAGGAACGAGCCTTAGGGATGCAGGGGTAAGTCCGGCGGGTGGGCCTCGGTGGCGACTAGGGGGGCTCCCCTATTAGTGGAGAGAAATTTTTATGTTTCGATTGTAGTAGATTGGTTTTATGTACACCAGAGACAAAAAAGCCCCGACAATATTGCCGGGGCTGGTCGCTTGGGGAGCGGTTATTCTGGTGCTGGTTCTCTATATACCAGCAATCTTCCACTAATTGACTTTTGATTGCTCTTTCCCTTATGGGGGACACAGATAGAGTACAAGGAAAAATGTTTAGCCTTCACCACTTCTGTTAGGCATTGGCTTTTAAACCTTCGCTCGAGAATGTTCAGGCTGTCTTCTAAAGTATGCGAAAGAGGTTCAGGCTTTCTCTCTACTGCTGACCCCCCTAAATTGTAATAACATAATTTCCACATAAAAAACAACCCAAAACCAATACCAAGTCTAATGTACATTCAAGCTAATGTTTGCTTCAAGTTCGAGTGTGAAAATCGTATCTTCATAGCTATAAACCACAGTGTTATTACTAACGATTGGTTC
>NZ_JADDYG010000077.1:0-202 GCF_015163535.1 Vibrio sp. OPT46
AAATAATGTAGTTTTACCAGTTCCTGCAAGCGCTTTGATCACAGCAAGCCTAACAGGTTTGTATATGACGTTTTGTTGTTCTAACGTTGGTTTCATTCCGCCCCCAAAGCTGTTTTAATATGGTATATTGTGACAGCAAAACAAAAAGCAGTCAACTATCATATATAATAAACCCCGGAAAATATCCAGGGTTTATCAATTA
>NZ_JADDYG010000737.1:0-230 GCF_015163535.1 Vibrio sp. OPT46
CGCACATCAGATGCAAGTAGGATCGGGTCCTTTGTATTTTCCGCGGATTCCAACATTGTGTTGGCAATCGTGCGAATATCTTTTAGTGGCACTTGGTCTAATAAAAGCTGACGATATACTTTCAGCTGCTGCGCTGGATTAAGTGCTGCTGCTAATGCTTCTGCTAGTTTCGGGGCTTGTTGTGTCAAACGCTGGGTTATTGCTTCCACATCGTCGTGCGTAAACAATTC
>NZ_JADDYG010000738.1:0-581 GCF_015163535.1 Vibrio sp. OPT46
GCATGAAAATACGCCTCGCATGGCTCCACCTTCGACAATCAATGCTCGAGAGCCTACTTTTTCCATCACTTCGCTCCACTCTTTATCAATCGGATAATAGCGTGCAGCTTAACGCATAATGGTTTTATACCCAAGTGGGCCAAAGGTCTAGGTTGCGTTCCTTTGAATAAAAAGGGCATCAACGGATGCCCTTGTCACTTTTAGCCTATGGAATTGCGGGTAATTGAGTCGCTAATTTAGTGAAGGAGACCGAGCCAATTAGCCCCCTTACATAGAGCCATACCTGTAGTCCCATACTGATCGTTGTTGGAATAGTTTGATGATCACTTGTTAAATAGGCATACAAACACTATCCAGAGCGTTGTAAGCAAAAGTAATGGGGTGAATACTTTCTGGATAGAAGCGCCATCAGTTAAATTGTAAATTTTGATGGATTCATTATAGAACGCTCGTTTGAATTCTTTGAAGCTAATGTCGCTCTTCGCATGCGACTGTTCATAGTGCTGGTGCGCAGCGTCCGATAGCTGGTATTCCAAGTCTTGGAGCTCGTACTCCTTGTTAAAAAACGCATCCCAAGCCGA
>NZ_JADDYG010000739.1:0-268 GCF_015163535.1 Vibrio sp. OPT46
TTTAACCTACGCATGATTTGTTATGGCGCTAGCCCTCACAACTTATGCTTCTTGCTCCATGAATCGGTATCGAAACAAGCCATACAAAAACTCCACACTGAGTTGTTTGAGAAGTAAGTTCAACTCAATAAAACAAAGGGCTGCGTATTTGCAGCCCTTTGTCGTTTCATTAGTTGTTACATTTGGACGAGGTAAACATCAATTTAACCGTTAATGTTTGGCCCTAACCATTTTTCAGCCTCGATCCTATCCCACCCCTTACGATCGG
>NZ_JADDYG010000740.1:0-679 GCF_015163535.1 Vibrio sp. OPT46
GCATTGTGTGGTGCTTTGATTGAAGCAATTACAGAGGGGGCGGAAACCGCTAAAGCAATCCCCACTGTAATGAGATTAATGTTATTCATTGCAATCTACCATTGTCATTTATGGATAAAAAGCAATATAGGCCTTGAGCGAATTACAATCAACTTTAGTTTTCGAACTAAGGACATTGGTTCACGGTTTCTTTTAAGGGTTGTACTCAACTTTCACCATAATTTGATTTGTTGGTGAAGGCGATACGGTACCGACAGTAGTGCTCTGCAAACTCGAAATCATCTTCATCAAAGATTGTACTTTCGTTACACCATAACTTTTTATGTTCGTCACGTATCCTTACCGATTCAATGTGAATTTCAAATTTACATTGGACATCATTTAAGTAAGCAGATATGTGCTTTCCTAACAGTGGTTCTATGCTGTATATGTTGTACTCATTAACACCTTCCTTAATTGCTCGAGATAGACCCATTCTCGCCATTGTCATCGCATTAGGGCATCGATGTGCTTTCAGGTCTAAGTCATTACTCTCTGGTGACTTCATACTTCTTCTCCCACTGAGGGTAGTTCTAGTTCTTTACAAATAGCAGTAGCACAGCTTCTCTCTGAGCTGCGGATCATTCTGTATTTAATACTTCCATTTCTTGAAATAGATTTCTGTACTACATTATTCTCT
>NZ_JADDYG010000078.1:0-1729 GCF_015163535.1 Vibrio sp. OPT46
GGTCGGCTAAACAAGCGGTCTGAATACCCACTCTGCTAATTACAATAGCAAAGCGGATCAATATAGCAACTTGTTTTTGATTAGATTTGCTTATATCGGCAGACTTGGCTCTTTAGGCCACATAGGAAACTCGCATTACCCCTATTATTTCGAGGTAATGCGAAATGCGGTTAACTTGAGCGAGTATGACCAAAGAAAGAGCCGTTTCCTAACTTCTAAATTTCTCTGTTTCATGGACATATTTGGGTCGGAGAGTTTTGACTGCTCATCACCGTGTTGCGCGCATTAGTGTAAAACTGGTAGATTAGAATTTTAATAAAATAAATGTTACATCTCTAGATTTTGAACGAATAACCCTTCACGATTCTTATACTTGTTAACTGTTCTTATATCGGTAGAAACGTAATCACCACCTTTATTATCAACTTGTCTAATCTCGTATCCTCCGCAATGAACAGAAATATTCGCTTCTATTGAATGCTCATTTGTTGTTTCACCATTTACTTTCTTTGCTGACGAAACCCATTGGAAGCAAAACCTATCTTGATTATCTAAATATTCCGTAAGAGCAACTGATGTCCCTTTATCCACTTCGAAATAATCAATTGATAATATCTTGGATATGCCAGGATATTGGTAAGATGGGTTCTCTACTGTTGGTTCACTTAGTTCGGTTTGATTAGCACAGCCAGCAATAACTGATAATGTCGATGCCATAAGTAGTATTTTCTTCATTTTTGTTCCTTGTAGATGATAAAATTAGCCCCACGATCTATTAACGCTTTCGATAGTGGGGTTGTGTATGTTTATCTAATTGTTTACGTTTTGAAGGTCACGATAATCAACAGACTCATCAGCACTTGAGATGCTTGCTGCCTCACCGAACATTGCTATGTAAGCACTTGGGAAAGTCAAAGCGGCCCCTGCTATACCACAGATTAGTACGAATTTTCCTACGCCCTTACTTTGTGGTGAGCTTTCTCGGCTATTCCATGCCCAGGTTGCAAGGCTAATGACAATCATTGCAATACCAATCCATAAGCCTATGGTATATGTAGCACTACCACCAGCAGCTGAAATTGCATCCACGTTTTTTGCAGCTTGCTCTAGCTTTGTTTCATTGGCTGCCATCGTAGTTACAGAGGTTAGTGCTAGAGCGATACCCAGGGCACCGGACCATTTCGTTAGTTTATTCATAGTTACTCCGTGCTATCTCCTTCATCGAAGATATAAGTTGTGTTAGAAGAGAGGTTTGCCCGACCAGATGAGTCGAGTGTTATAGGGTCCACTGTGTCACTAAAGGTAAATACCTCACCCACTAGATCTAAACCACCGTGGAAAGTTAATAATGCGCCAGCTATTGAGAAGGATATTGGCCATAGAACAGAAACATCATTATCCGCTTTGTTTGCTTTGTACCAACCGATGAAACCAAACACGACAAGACCGAGGCCAAGTACTGCTCTCAAATTCCAGAGAACTGCAATCCAAAGTCGAACATGTTTAATTACATTTATTCCGCCATCTGCAATGGTGGAGTTATGCGTTTCTGAAGCGAATGAACTACTGGATAATGTGTAAACAAACATCCAATACCACTTTTTCATCGAAGCGCTCCAATACAGTAAGTATCTGAACAGATTGTTCCGTCAGCCGAGATTTCTCTAACAGTTCCAATGAAGTCGTAGTATTTTCCTTTTTCTACGGAAATAGTTCTTTCGCCAGAGGT
>NZ_JADDYG010000741.1:0-552 GCF_015163535.1 Vibrio sp. OPT46
CCCTTACTGTGTATCTCATAAGCATCCTTTATTAGCGTTCACCACTTACAAATTCTTTTAACCCTACCCTTTAAACCAAAGCTCAAAGATAACAGCTATAGTCGCAACGCTTTACATTAATCCATTTCATTTGCATTAATTAAATGATAGTTCACATCATAATATTCGAAGAAGAACGAACCATTATTTACTTTTCATTTTGACTCATTAGGTTGAATCTATTTGTTTAAATATTCGAGTGTCAAATGCGGAATAAGCACGATAAGGTATCGGATGAGGATAAATAAACGATGCTTAAAGCATAAGGTTTCTAAACGATCGCAATTATAGTAAAGAGATAAATACAATTTTTGATAGAGTTTGGCAGAATAAAGCCATGATCAAATGAGTTTAAGCTCTGTGCTGTTCATTATGCATACAAACCGCCACCCCTCATCATCAGAGCGAAAATTTATAACGATTTGTGTCATACCTATTAGGAAAAACATAAACTTGGCAAAATAATCACCAAAATCAGCGTAATACTTCGCAAAAATGCGCATTGATTCACAC
>NZ_JADDYG010000742.1:0-328 GCF_015163535.1 Vibrio sp. OPT46
TGGTGAGACACTACCTCAGGAAAACTAATGTCATCAATAACAATGATCTCTAACTCTAATCCCGTTGCACGAATCACACTGTGCAACCATTCGGAATGGCGAATTAGACTCGGTATCGTCCAGACAGGTTCAGCTAATACCACTTTACCTTTCAGTTTAGGTATCACACCACCATCTGTTATTGATAAATCTTGCTCATGAGTCTCTAACTGAATGTTGTCAACGGCACTTGGCGCATCATAAATTCGCTTTTGCACATGGATGTAATCAGCGAGTTGATACCAAGTCTCTTTTGTGAGTTGGGATTCCACGCGTTCGCGGTAGGTCA
>NZ_JADDYG010000743.1:0-333 GCF_015163535.1 Vibrio sp. OPT46
GTTCAGGTAACTACGATGCAAAATACCCAAGCAAAGTCGCATCGGTTCCACTCAACAATGGTACAGCAAATGTCGACTTTAATGTTTCTGATAGCCAAGGTAGCCTACTTGTTGAAATTTGGTTCTATGACGGTAGTGACCCAATTCAGAAAGTGATTACTTCTGGAGACAACACTTGGACCATGTAACTGGGTAAATCGAAAGCTGTCTTTCAGAACAAATCTTCAATCTTTAACTTAAAAATCGCATCGTTCTTTTGAACATGCGATTTTTTTGTTGTAAAACAGTAAGATTATCCACCTAGCAAACTAAAGACAATGCAAGCACTGATTA
>NZ_JADDYG010000743.1:556-798 GCF_015163535.1 Vibrio sp. OPT46
GCCGCGCCAAGAGCTTGGTGGATGTTCAAAGCTATGGGACATGATAATGTTCGAGTCTTAAATGGCGGTCTTCCAGCTTGGATTGAAGCCGGATTCCCTGTTGAAAGTACCCTATCGCAACCAAGCGAAAGAGGTAACTTTGCGGGTAAGCTCAACCAAAATGCCTTTTTGAGTGCACAAGATGTTCTTGCTCATTCAACCAATAAAAGTGCCAACATCATCGATGCCAGAGCCAAAGCACG
>NZ_JADDYG010000744.1:0-345 GCF_015163535.1 Vibrio sp. OPT46
GATTTGGAGGCGATTGATCGTTACATTGAGCAGCACCTGAGTCATAAGATTAGTGTGGCTCAATTGGCCGGGCGAGTGTTTCTTGGGGAAAGTCAGTTTCATTGCTTGTTTAAAGAGCAGATGGGGATTACACCTCATCAATATGTTCTCGGAAAGCGAATCGACATGGCTCGTGAATTAATCGAGCAAGGGCACCTTTCTTTAGGGCAAATTGCCGAGTTTACTGGCTTCTCAAGCCAGAGTACTTTTACTCATACTTTTACTCGCTTACAGGGAATATCACCTTCCCGTTATAAAAAACAAGTTGGATAACAACGCGTTTTTTTAGGTCAAATAATCATCAAT
>NZ_JADDYG010000745.1:0-371 GCF_015163535.1 Vibrio sp. OPT46
GCCTTGTAGATATCTTACAACAGACTCTTCAAAACCGGCGTCCCAACAATCACTGTAATAACTATGTTTACCTTTAATCGTTATATTTGGGTTCGTAACAACTTCATGTAGCAAAGTCACCTTAGACCAATGCTTAGTTTTCATGAATACTCCTATAAATACTATCTAATAAAACACTGTAGATAGTATGTATCTAAATAAGCTCTAATAATTACGTAGTGCCTATTACCACTAAAATTTACTTCACCACTGAGCTAATAATATGGTAAGCAGCCTCTACTCTTTCTGCATTAGGGTAGTTTTTATTCGCCAGAATCACTATGCCTATTTTTTCAGAGGGTACATACGCGACATATGCCCCAAAGCCACCT
>NZ_JADDYG010000745.1:427-981 GCF_015163535.1 Vibrio sp. OPT46
GTTGAGCCCGTTTTGTTATACCAAACGTCACGACCGAGAGTACCAGATACACTTGCTTGAACCGGTTTAGCTTTGAGAATTACATCGCTGGAGTTACCCTTCAATAATTGCGAAAGTGAAACGGGGTAATCATAACCCTCCCATCCTACGGCTTGTGTAAACGTGTCGGTATCAAAATACTTAGTATGAGTTCTCTCTAGCGCATTTTCTATATCAGTATTAAGTTGCGCTTGACCCATATTTGCTTCGATATATTGAAGCATATCTAAGCTTGTTGATTTAATACCATAGGCTTGTGCATCAAGAATACCTGGATTAACTCTAACGGGTTTTCCCTCAGAACTATAACCAAAAGCATAGTTGTTAAGCTTATCCTTTGGTACATCGACAAAGGTATTGGTCATACCGAGCTCAGGCAGGATGACGGTTTCCATCATTTCCGTATAGTCTGACTTCATACTCAAGGCACCGATGTAGCCAAATAGACCAATACTAGGGTTTGAGTACTTCCTCTTAGTACCGGCTTCGTACTCCGGTTTCCACGTTTTGTAGTA
>NZ_JADDYG010000745.1:1075-1286 GCF_015163535.1 Vibrio sp. OPT46
CAATGGTAGACCACCTGCAGTGTAGGTGGCGACATTAACTAGCTTGGTATTACCCAGAGCACTATTCTCTAATTCTGGAATATAATCTTTGACCTTGTCATCCATGTCTAGCTTACCTTTTTCTTGGGCGTACCCAGTCAAAGTAGCAGCAAAAGTTTTACTGATAGAGCCGAGTTCAAAAATTGTGTCGTTGGTGACTAAACTCCCCTTA
>NZ_JADDYG010000746.1:0-869 GCF_015163535.1 Vibrio sp. OPT46
AAAGTTTTTACCAGTTCATGGTCACCAAGAAATGACGCCATGAGTAATAGTGACGCTCCACATGAATTGACTGTATTAACGTCCATTCCCTTCTTCAACAAACGTTGAGCATACGAGCTGCTTTTTCCCTCAATCATCTGATAAATTGCGATATTTATAGGACTACTAGGGTCGTTTCTGCTTTTGCAAGAACTTGAATCACTTGTCAAAAACACTATGGATAAAGCTGCTAGTAAAAATCGCTTCAAAATAATCCCTCCTAACGCCCTGTTAAGGTGTGAGCAACGCAATACCGAAGCTCCCGCATACCACCTTAAACACTAAACGCAACGCATAGTAAAAATGCCAAGCGTTGCGAATCACTCTTAAACAGTTTGTTATGTTTATTTTTCACCAACATGCTTAAAGACTTCTTCAGAGCTGATGCTCAATTCACCTCTAGGTGCTTGTTTCACTAAAGTACCTATAACCTCGTTGTAAGGAAGTAATTTAACCTGACCAGTAGGAGCCCAGCAATTTTTGCCTGAACGATAGAAACTCTGACCAGAATAACCATTGCTATAACTTTCAACGATTATTCTTTTCTGACGCCCACTAGAAGCCTCTTTGACAGTGACAATTGCATAAGTATTTGTATTCCAGCTTGTGTCGTGTATCAAAAGCTCTTGCCCTTCATATGGGGGATTGTCCTCAAAATATTCTTTGACGCTTTCAAACGTCCAATACAAACCTGCTGCATCTCTTAGTTTCTTGAATTTTTCATTCCGCTTATCACGGCATTGCATACAAGTAGCAGGAGCCGCTTTAAAATCACGAACTCTCATATGGAAAGGTCTAAACATTTTATCTACAAATTCTGATTGGCATTG
>NZ_JADDYG010000746.1:1071-1567 GCF_015163535.1 Vibrio sp. OPT46
GATTGCCAGTAAGTTTAGAGAAACCGTTACTTCATTAACATTCACGCTTATCGGTACTTCAACTCCAAAAGAAAAGGCTAAGGAAAAGTTAGGTGTTTCTATGCCTATCATCTGAATTAAATAAAGAACGATCATTAACTTAAATACCCAAAGCTTCTTTTTTAACAACCCGTAAAAACTAGACAAGTTCAAGCTTAGCATCACTAAAACAATTGCAAATGTGAGAAAAAGACTCGAAGAGCTCAATTGATTTACTTGGGCAAGCAAGGTAAATAGTAGAAACAGAGTAACTGCAACAGATATACCCTGCAAAAACAGCAAGAACTTTGTTCTTTTTAAATGATTTTCAAACAATTTTATATTTTCTCCTTGAGGGCTAACGCCGCGTTAAGTGGTGAACAACGACAACCACCAAACCTAAATCATTGTGCCGTAAACACTAAATTCAAAGAAAACCGAAAATGCCAAGCGTTGTGAATCCGTCTTGAACGCTTTG
>NZ_JADDYG010000747.1:0-442 GCF_015163535.1 Vibrio sp. OPT46
AAGCGAGCGGTATTAATGTCCGACAGCGTAATGATTGAAGAGCATCACTTAGATTTACCTCAACGTAATGACTCAAAGCGCAGCTTGAAATCAATCCGAGAGAAGAGTGAACGTGATGCGTTGCTGGTTGTTTTGGAATCTCATTCTGGTCAAGTTTCAAATGCGGCGAAAGAGCTCGGAGTTTCGCGTGCAACCATGTATCGACTACTTAATAAACATAACTTGATTTCCGAACAAGCCATGTAGTTGGCCTTTCCCTGTGTTAAATAGGCGAATAAATACAATAAAAGAGAGTGGCCACAGAGCCGCTCTTTTTATTTTTGTTTGGTTTGATTTATAAAATCCGCAAATTTATATATTCCTCAGGTGAATATGTTATACGTAAAAGTATATGAAACTAAATTGCGGTGTATTGATTTGTTTTTAATCAAAAAGGCAAAAA
>NZ_JADDYG010000079.1:0-1593 GCF_015163535.1 Vibrio sp. OPT46
GTCTAATGTACATTCAAGCTAATGTTTGCTTCAAGTTCGAGTGTGAAAATCGTATCTTCATAGCTATAAACCACAGTGTTATTACTAACGATTGGTTCTGACATTAAGAACAACTCTGACATATCGAGAAATGACTGCTTATCTATCTGTTCCTGTGGAAAGCTACCCACCTGTACTGTGATAACCTTAGTAAATCCAATCCATTTCTTTACATCTTCATGTTGCTTTTTCTTATTGGCAATCATAGATTTGATGTAGCTACTTCCTTGCCCTTCCTTCACTTTTCCACTTTCGACGCTGACGAATTCGGACTGATTAAGCTTGATAGGCTCCTTGGTAGAGTTGTCTTGCTGACCATTACTAGATGGCTCGTTAAGGCATGAGTAATCAGCCAACATACCAATGCATTTGAAGAAGCCATTTACATCCGAACGGTCAGTAAAATGAAAACCTGGGATAGCGCCATCAGATTTAAACTTTGAGTAATACCCATTGTTCTCCTTAGCCACTGAAAGCAACGACTTAAAAACATCAGGGCTTTGTTTTTCTTCGAAGTTCACCACGAAAACTAAATGGCCTTTTTTTGTGTGATGCATCACCTCAATTGGCTTGGCCTTCCCAACAATAGAGTTCTTAAGGTCTACTTCGGACTGATTACTACTGTTTTCTGTTTTCTTGCCAGTAACCTTCTTTTCTGGAATAGCTATTTCTCCATAAGGAACACTTGATTTTTTATCGTTCGTGTTGAGCACTATCTTTCTAATTTCTATACCGCAACGAATGTAATCTTTATTTGTCAGATAAAAGCCTCGTCCCATAGAATACTTTTCTCTGTGCTCTGTACTAAGCTCTTTGTCGGATAGGGCTGCGGTGTCTTGGTGGTTTAGCGCTGCTTTACGCATCTCAGAAAATAGATCTCGGGTGTGCTTTGACCATGCCAGGATGATGGTTCTATTAGTTTGTGTTTCATAATAATCAGTATAAGGGTCTGATCTATCACTCATAGAGGTAAATTTGGCAACGATAACCGCCTGGGCATCTTCAGGGATAGATAAGTTGTCCTGGAAAGCCTCTACCGCTTTCCGATGTTCCATTATGCGCTTTTGCCTTTCTTCGTATGCTTTCTTTTCTTCCTCTTCCTTGCGCTTAGCTTCTTCGGCAATAATAGAGGAATAAAGTGCCTTGTTCTTGCTGTTGTCGATATCTTCTAAATCGACCTTAGTTAGAAAACCAAACTCAAGCAGCTCTTCTCGTGTCAATCGCTCCTTGAATTCTTCTACATACGATTTCAACTTCCCTAGGCGCTCTTTTATACTTTTGTCGCAACCACGACCCAGGCTTAGGTCAATATTGAAAATCGTGCCAGAATCGAAAGTTACCTTAACATCTGTCTTTTCATACCCTAGTTCGCATTTTGCAGCTACTTCATGAGCAAGTTGTTCAAAATCTTCGATAGAGTAATCTTTCTCTTCAAGCATTTTTGATTCAGAAAATAATACAGTAACTGAAATTGGTTTAATCATCGTTGCCCCCAAGCATCGGAAAAATAGATTAAGAATAAGTTGTTCTCTTAACTTAAAAACATTATAACTC
>NZ_JADDYG010000748.1:0-220 GCF_015163535.1 Vibrio sp. OPT46
AATTCTATCGTAGTGCGGTGCGTATTGCCGGACAGCGTTTGTTATGGCAAATCGTGCCGCCAGAAATGGAAGAGTGTTACGACGAGTACGTTTCTCAATTGTGCAGTGATGGTTACATCGATTGTAGTGAATGGATCGACTTTGGTAAATTGAACTGCATTCCTGCTGAAGAATACTTCGGCTCGAACTTGTGGCAGTTATACAAAAGCATCGACTCTCC
>NZ_JADDYG010000749.1:0-492 GCF_015163535.1 Vibrio sp. OPT46
GGGCTTCCAGCGTTTATCACTTGCTTAATTCTCCAATTTCTTTGAGTACGAGCATAACAAATTGTTCAAGAGTGATTCGGCACGCGTGGCATTTTTACTATGCGTTGGTTTTAATGGTTAAGGTGGTATGCGGAGGCTTCGGTATTGCGTGCCTCACACCTTAACAAGGCGTTATGTAACAAGGAAAGATCGAGCATGGAAATACTTACAGCTAGACTGAAAATGACTCAAATTACGGACAAAGATTGGGAATTATTTGAGTCTTTACATCGTGATCCTGCTGTTATTAGCTTATGTTTCGATGAGCCACCTCCTTCAGAGATAAAAGAAAAATTTGAATCAAGGCTTCCTCAGTGGTCTAAAACTTCAGAAAATTGGCTATGCCTTACAATGACTGTACGGGAAACTGGTGAAAAAATCGGTGTCACTGGTTTTCATCTTATCGATGGCGTGGCAGACGTTGGGTATTTAATTCTCCCTCAATATCATGGT
>NZ_JADDYG010000749.1:551-972 GCF_015163535.1 Vibrio sp. OPT46
TTTGGTACAGAATCATTGAAAGCATTAATCAATTGGGCTTCTAATGAACAAACTATTACGGCATTTAGTGCAGTAGTTACAGAAGGTAACGTTGGTTCAGAGAAGGTGCTCATTAAAAGTGGCTTTTCTCTCAAAACAGTAGCGCCAAATGCCTATAAAATTGGCGGTAAACTGTATGCTGATCGTATTTATAGCATCGAAAATATTGTTACATAACAAAGCGTTTAAGGCAGATTCGCAACGCGTGGCATTTTAGGTTCAATTCAGCTTAAGTGTTTACGGCACAATAGTTTAAGTTAGGTGGTAACGTTGCTCACTACTTAACGCGGCGTTAGGTGTATTGGAGACAAAATGACAAATATCAATTTTGAAGAACGGGCAGTAGCATTTATTGATGTTTTAGGCTTTAAAGCGATCGTAG
>NZ_JADDYG010000749.1:1037-1247 GCF_015163535.1 Vibrio sp. OPT46
ATAACGCTGCTGTGGGTAGTGATAATTTTGAGTTACTGAGGGATTTAATAGGAACTTTAGAAAATGCACTTCCAAATTTGAACTCGAAAGTTAATTCAGATGTTCCCACTGAGTTGATACCCAAGCATATTTATATATCTGATAGCATAATTCTTAGCGCTCCTCTTTCGTCCGAGAAAATGAAAGGCTACTGTGGATTATCAATACTAG
>NZ_JADDYG010000750.1:0-201 GCF_015163535.1 Vibrio sp. OPT46
CTGATGCTGTCACTGACTCAGACCAAAAACTATCAAGACATCCAAAAGATGTTCCAATACTATTAATTCTGTCTAAGGTTCATTCGATAGAGGAGGTACACACCTTACCTCCTCTTACACATAGCGACATGAGCGTCTCTTGTTAGCCAAACAAGCGACGCTTCATTCCTGCTTTTTCCAGAATACGCGTAGTAATTTCCT
>NZ_JADDYG010000751.1:0-240 GCF_015163535.1 Vibrio sp. OPT46
CACTCTGACGAACCAAGTTCATCGCTAAAGCCCATGCATTTCCCAAAAACTGATATTCACCTCGGTGTTCAACGACAAATGTTTCACTCTCAGGAATGGTACCGGTAACCGCCCCTTGAGGCGCTGGTACTGAGTTATGAAGAGGAAAGCAAGTGATAAACTCGAATGTACCTTTCTGCATATCCATCGACTGGTAATAACAAAACAATTCACCATTCACGGATAGGGTTTCGTCACTAA
>NZ_JADDYG010000752.1:0-201 GCF_015163535.1 Vibrio sp. OPT46
ATGCGGTATTAGCCATCGTTTCCAATGGTTATCCCCCACATCAGGGCAATTTCCTAGGCATTACTCACCCGTCCGCCGCTCGACGCCGTTATCGTTCCCCGAAGGTTCAGATAACTCGTTTCCGCTCGACTTGCATGTGTTAGGCCTGCCGCCAGCGTTCAATCTGAGCCATGATCAAACTCTTCAATTTAAGGTTTTGTT
>NZ_JADDYG010000753.1:0-218 GCF_015163535.1 Vibrio sp. OPT46
GCACCAGGAATAAAGGCTGCTGCGCCATTTTCGAGAAGTCGGACACGTGCGCCTGCACGATTAATATCGAAAATCTCACCTGTGAAACAAGTTTTCTTGCTCGGCTCATCAGCAAGCGTACGTGCATATAGCCAATCTGAGACATTTCGCTCAGCGATTTTATGATGTTTACGATGTAGAGCTAGCTCTTCGCCTACTTGGTCATCTGGTTTTTGTAC
>NZ_JADDYG010000754.1:0-466 GCF_015163535.1 Vibrio sp. OPT46
TGTCCTCAATCAATTTACTGTTATCGTTGAGATCTTTGCTCTTCAAAGGCAAAACTAGATAATGAATGCTGCCATCTGCATTCTGTACTCCGGTAGCGATGATGACATCACCTTCAGACGCCGTACCAAAATACTCTGATACGACTTTGGTTGCGCTGACACCGTAGCTATCCAAATAGGATGACTCCGTATTGTCAAACAAGATAGGAACCCCTTGCTTAGCTAATGTTCGCAATTGTTTTTGCTTTTTCTCGTCGAATGGATAGTCGGTCGTACTGATGTAACTTACCTGTTCAGCTTCAATAAAATCGTACAGTTCATTGCTCAGTTCATTTAATGGGGCAGATATCCAAGGTGTAGCTGGAATGACGTCGGAAGTATCATCATTGCCACTTTGTGGTGTTGGAGTGGTAACCACCTTTTGAGCAGCATTGCTCTCAGGAGGCGTTACACTTATTGTCGCAGC
>NZ_JADDYG010000755.1:0-489 GCF_015163535.1 Vibrio sp. OPT46
TAAGAAAAAGAATGGAACGAATGCCATCGCCATCATGGGTAGAGAATCGTTGAATATTGAAATACATCTCTGCTTGCCTCTTGGTCTGTGCTACCGCTTTTACTTAATTCGTTTCTTTTTGTGCTGGTTAAGTCTTATGAACGGCTTTTCTTTGTTCGAACTGAAAGCTTCATTTGAGCATTTACAAGTTTCACTTAACTTTCATTTAATGAAATTATTATAGTTTCAAATGAAATTTCAATTGATCAAAATCAAGATCTCGTTCGATTGTCAGATCTATAGTGATCCCATCATCAAAACGAAGATTTTGTTTAAGGTAGAAACCATGATCGAACTTTATTTAGATACTGCTGATGTGGCAGAAGTAAAACGCTTTAACCAGTGCCTACCACTAAAAGGCGTGACGACAAACCCAAGCATTTTGGCGAAGTCAAAACAGGGACTGAATGAAACCCTAGCAGGCATGCAAGAAGCACTTGGCGGTACACC
>NZ_JADDYG010000080.1:0-207 GCF_015163535.1 Vibrio sp. OPT46
GCTCTGCTTTCGTATGTCCGTTTGAAAGGCTATTGTTTAATTTAGCAAACTCGCCTTCAAATGAATTTACATCACTTTCCAATTTATCCAATCTATTGGTTAAACTAACGTTAAAAGTTTCTTGAGCAGAATTAAATTGATGATATGGCTTCAATCTCATTGTAATTGAGTCATCAATTTGTTGCTGTAAGGTCAAACTGATCGTCT
>NZ_JADDYG010000007.1:0-359 GCF_015163535.1 Vibrio sp. OPT46
ATTTTTTAGATCTTCAAATGACATCAATTCTTATTTCGGAAAGCCACAACGCTAAACCTATATTTATAATACCTCTATTATTCATAAGGGGTAGAAACGCCTGCTCAAAAAGCGAACTAAATCACCCTATTTTTAAAAAGGTTAAAAACCCAAAGCATTGCAGAACAATGACTTAACAACTACCACTTTAGAGGTATATAAATTCAAACATGACTGAGATCACTGGTGTAAATTGATCTAAAACAAGACAAGATTCACTCACTATTTCATCTATCCAATTAAGCAATATTATTAATCGTAGATCTCCAGTTCTTATTTGGAATAGCTCCTCACAACGCTGCTAATAAAAACGAATATGG
>NZ_JADDYG010000756.1:0-638 GCF_015163535.1 Vibrio sp. OPT46
TTGAGCGGTCGCTCAATATAAAATTGAGCATATGTTCAAAATTGATAATTGCTCATGGCGAATACAAAGAAATTCCAACGTGATGAAGTGGTGAAAGCCGCCTCGGATCTATTCTGGAAGAAAGGTTTTCATGCAACATCTACACGTGATTTGCAAGATAGCGTTAATCTGCGTCCTGGAAGTATCTATGCGACGTTTGGGTCAAAAGAGGGGCTATATTGTGAAGCGCTAAAAATGTACGTTGCGAACTTACAAGCCCTGTTTGAGTTGCATTTAGCTCAGAACACAACGGTTCTAGATGCAATAGAAGCTTTCGCGATTGATGTGGTTATCAATCAGCGAGACTCCAATCCCAGTGAAGTGTGCATGTTAGTCAAATCAGCAAGTGAATTTGCTGAGGATTTTAATGCGCTGCGCAATCAAACAAACAGCTTAGCAAACCAATTTGAATCTTTTCTTGCAAAGCTGTTTGAGCGAGCAATCGAGAATGGCGAAATTGAAGCCCAGGATACATTGCTTCTTGCTCAGTTGTTCCAGGTTCAGTTTACGGGTATACGAGCCTACTCATACCGCAGTGATGATGAAACCTTAAAGACGTTGATCTCTATTATGGTGAACAGCTTCCGCGGTAACGTACC
>NZ_JADDYG010000757.1:0-322 GCF_015163535.1 Vibrio sp. OPT46
AAAAAGTAATAATAAAAGTTGAAATTGATTTTTTAAATTATAAAGTTAAACGTGTAAGGATATTAAAATATGAAGACTGCAATACAAAATTCGAAAAGATCTGTTTATCAGAAAGATACATTGTATAGAATAATAAATAATATTAGTACTTTGTATACCAAATCACTAGTAAAATTATTTGGTGAAGAGTTGAGAATCCATCATTGCAAACATAAGATTAATGTAAGAACCACTAACGAGTTGAGTGAACATATGAAGAAAGATCTAGGTATAGATTGAAAAGTAGAGAGTTTACATCTGTTAGATTCCTTGTTCCTATAAA
>NZ_JADDYG010000758.1:0-654 GCF_015163535.1 Vibrio sp. OPT46
TCTCATTGGGTGAAACAAATATCGCGGGGGTCATGTGCGAAAGCTTCTTGGTGGGAGGCAATCAAACAATCGATGCTGATCTGCTCACTTACGGACAGTCCATAACAGATGAGTGCTTAAGCTGGCAGGATTCTTTACTGTTTCTAGAGCACTTAAATAACGCTGTATTACAACATAAAAGTTCTCATTTAACCAAAACTGAACACTCCTAAATTCAATTAACTATTTGCAACGTGTTAATAGTACAAATAGTTATTGATTGGCTTGTTTCATACACAAACGCTGCCCGTAAATCCCCCCATGTAACCAAATGCAAACGATATAATTATTGTTAAAATAAGGACGATAATGCTATGCAAGGACAGAATGATAACAATTATCATTTGATATTAATTATCAATATCAATTATACTTCTTCCTGTTCATTTACTTAAGTAGTTGCTCCCTAATTCTATTTGGCAAAGACACCCAATCTGCATTGTCATGACTATTGGGCAATAGCCTCACTCCTAATCAAATATTCCTCTATTAGAGGAACACTTGTTCTAATAAAGGCAATTAGAGGTACAAGTTGATGACTTCCATTACATTAGTGAATTAATAAGGACTGTTTATGAAACGAGAAGTAGTAGGCTTTTCCAAAATGGCCAACGA
>NZ_JADDYG010000758.1:713-1130 GCF_015163535.1 Vibrio sp. OPT46
GATGTTGGATAAAGAACTCAAAAATTCCCCGTTCTTTTTCTCATCTCCACAAAACTCGATGCTTTGTGTAGGTATCAAAACAAGCTTGACTCGCGCCATACCTTTCTCGAAACTGGCAAGCACCGCTGAAGAATTACTAGAAAGAGCTAAAACACCAGAAAACGACAACCCGGTGTTATTTGCTACCGTTCCATTCGATGAAAATACACCTACCCAACTTTGCATTCCTAAAACGCTTTATGTTTCAAGCAGTAACCGCGGCCAGAACAATGATAAAAGTGCACCACAAATAGCAAAAGTCGTCTCACCACCAACTGGGGATGAGTATAAAAATGGCGTTTCACATTTACTTGAGCTTTTTAACACCACTGAGCTGTCAAAAGTTGTGCTTTCTCGCTCGGTGAAAATAACTACCAA
>NZ_JADDYG010000759.1:0-263 GCF_015163535.1 Vibrio sp. OPT46
TTACCAGGGAAAGAAGCTAATTGACCGCGATCTAAGTCAACGATGCGTGTCGCCATCGACTTGATGAATGCACGGTCGTGAGAAATAAAGATGATCGAACCTTTGAAGTCTTTTAAGAAGTTCTCTAACCATTCGATCGTTGTCACATCGAGATGGTTTGTTGGTTCATCAAGAAGCAATACATCAGGATCACAAACCAGCGCACGAGCTAAAGCAGCTTTACGTTGCCAGCCACCGGATAGATCGGTCAGTTTGGTTTCTGG
>NZ_JADDYG010000760.1:0-257 GCF_015163535.1 Vibrio sp. OPT46
AGCGAGGGAGTAATCGCGCTGAGTTCTTTTAGTTGTTGATTTCATAACACTCTCCAATTTTGGGGGTGGAAAGTGTCAACCTTATTTAGGACGGCACAAAGATCACAAGAAAGGCGAACCAGATGGTTCGCCTTTCTTTTTATTTGTCTCTGCAAATGTCAAATAAGTCGAGTCATGCTAAATCAACTCTTCGTTGATGCCAAAATCGGTTGGGAGCCAATGAGAAGTTACTTCCTTTGGTTCTTGAACTAGCCAAT
>NZ_JADDYG010000761.1:0-228 GCF_015163535.1 Vibrio sp. OPT46
TAAAGTTGCTTTTGATGAAAATTTTAATGTAAGTCAATCTATCGTTTACCCCACGTGATTTATTCCACGCAAAACCTTGATAACAAGACGGCAGAGCACCTCACATTGTGATAGCAAGCATAAAGATGGGGGTGTTAATAAATACCGCCGAAACAATATGTTACAAAGATTAGCGTTAGGCCTAGTTGAGTAGACAACGCAAAATTCTAAATCTGAACAACCGCCCTA
>NZ_JADDYG010000762.1:0-215 GCF_015163535.1 Vibrio sp. OPT46
TATTTCGTAGTCGCTGATGTATTTTTTATGTAAAAAATATTCGTTGTAACTTTCATTTTGCATTCACATATTTGTTATACATTGGGCTAAAAAATCGGTGGTGTAGTGAATCCGTTCGTAAATTGTTTTCACAATGTAATCGTTTGCTTTTCCATGTGTGATCTAGATATCGTCTTGAGTACGCAAGAGCTGTATGGTACACAGAATGGCGTATT
>NZ_JADDYG010000763.1:0-562 GCF_015163535.1 Vibrio sp. OPT46
AGCCTTAAGTAATAAGTTCTTTATCGCTTTGTAGTGCTTCAGCTGCTTTTGAGGTAATACTAGTGTGTTGTCTATTGGTAGAAGCAATGACAGTTCATGTTCAATGGAGTGATCATCAGATTGCTCTTTCTCATTAAGTTTGTTGAAAAAGAAATGGTCATGTGCATGCTTGATTACAGTCAAAGTATCCTCACTGATGAAGTGAATGTCTGGGTGGAAACCAAGAGCGTTCAAAAAATTGGCTTTATCAATGATCTTATTGCCTGTTACCTGGCGAGTATCGCACTCATTTCTCTCCAGCCATTGGTAATAGAAAGTGTCTTCTAAGGGTGCCGACATTTTCATATTGTTGATAATGAACAGACTCTTTAAGCAATTGGGCTTTGTATCGCTGTGAACAACTATTGCTCTTGAGGGACGACTAGCACCAAATTTTTTTTTGTATTCCGCTCTACTAGGGGTGTCTAGAAGTACGGAAGAGCCGCAGTCATAAAGCACCTCAACATTTCCTAATGATTGTGAAAGAATGAATGACAGACCATCTTCGTCTATAAATGTTGTA
>NZ_JADDYG010000763.1:611-2375 GCF_015163535.1 Vibrio sp. OPT46
ATTTCCATAATACCCCCAAGCAATATATCTAATTGATTAACTGGTAATAATTATATCTAACCCCATAGACAAATACCATATTTAAACACTAAATAAAGTAAAATATAATTAACTAATCACATTGACTTTGCCCCGGACAAAGGCGTCACAATAGGGCTCGATAGAGGGTCAGCTTTTTAGGCGAAGCCGTTAAGAAAAGCGATACAAATGCTTTTAGCTCGCCGAAGGCGAATCATATGGCCACCAGCATTCTGCTAGGACGGTGACAACGGGGGTTTGTTGGCATCGTACTAGCGCTGGTGGACAACAGCCTTGAGCGGCAGAACTTGGTGAGGGACGAGCCCTAGTGATGCTGGGGTAAGTCCGGCGGGTGGGCCTCGGTGGCGACTAGGGGAACCCCCTATTAGTGGAGAGCAATTTTAAGTTTCTATTTTAGTTCTATGATTTCATTAACACGAGAGACAAAAAAACCCCGACAATATTGCCGGGGCTGGTCGCTTGGGGAGCGTTAATCCCTGGTAGGTTCTGAGTCTAATGCTTTAACATAAACAGCATCAGCAACACCGTTTTCACACATTGAAGTAGCTGAAAAATTGTCTTTTGTGGTTTGACTGTAAAGTTCACTGTGTTGCGAGTTACTGAGCCAGATCAGGCTGTTATCATCGTCCAAACCTAAAAATCCTTTGGTTGGTGAGTAGATACGATAAAAAGAGCTCAGCTCATAGGTTTTAAATACCCTGCTATCTGGTAATGAGAACCAATAGCAGTCCCAATCTAAGTGAATATAGGCTTGCCTCTCTTGACACGGTTGTGAGAAACCTATCACTTTGAAGCCTTGCAGAACTAAGCCATAACCATTAACGACAATGACCTCCTCTCCAGAAGTAAACCTTGATTCGCACAATGGTATTGAAGTTAAGCTATTTTCAATATATTTCAGCATGGATATTCCTCTCTTACTCCTTGAGATTAAGCTATTAAGCCAGTAAACAAATCTTGCTCTAGCTCTTTGGATGAGAACTGAAATCCTTGACTGATATTGAATTCTCGGTCAGCTACCAAATCGACAAAAAAGTCATGAACATTTTCATTTTTACAACACTCTTTAATGTTCTGGGCTGCAATATAGGCTGCATGCTTAGGATTGATAGCACTGACAACGAAAGCTTTGCTCTCTGAAGAGCCAAATCGAACTGAAGTTAAAAACTCCGTATATTGGTCAAACTCATTGCCCCGCAAAACAACTTTAATTTCACTACCCTTTGAAGTCTCAAGTTTTACATAAGAGAATCCATCTTCCAGCACTTCAAGTAGTGCTCCCTTGCAACCTTTAAATGCACCTTCAGTTACGATAATTTTCATAAAGCCCCCAAGCCCTGAATATCAATCAACGATTAAAGCATTTCTGCCCCAATCCATAATAGCCATTATACCAAATAGACTGCTAAATACCACATAACAACACCAAATTTAGTTAAATATATTTAACTAAATTTATTGACTTTTGGCCGGACAAAGGCGACACAATAGGGCTCGATAGAGGGTCAGCTTTTTAGGCGAAGCCGTTAGGAAAAGCGATACAAATGCTTTTTGCTCGCCGAAGGCGATTCATATGGCCACCAGCATTCTGCTAGGACGGTGACAACGGGGTTTTGTTGGCATCGTACTAGCGCTGGTGGACAACAGCCTTGAGCGGCAGCACTTGGTGAGGAACGAGCCTTAGGGATGCAGGGGTAAGTCCGGCGGGTGGGCCTCGGTGGCGAC
>NZ_JADDYG010000763.1:2531-2666 GCF_015163535.1 Vibrio sp. OPT46
TACACACTTAAAACCCAATTGGGCTGCTTTCGAAAGAATAAAATTTAGCTCGTCAGAATATTCTTTACGGATATTTAAATCGTGTTGTGTATGCAATTTAATGAAATAGCCCGTATTTCGTTTTGCTACTAATGA
>NZ_JADDYG010000081.1:0-813 GCF_015163535.1 Vibrio sp. OPT46
GCGCTGGTGGACAGCAGCCTTGAGCGGCAGAACTTGGTGAGGGACGAGCCCTAGTGATGCAGGGGTAAGTCCGGCGGGTGGGCCTCGGTGGCGACTAGGGGGGACCCCTGTTAGTGGAGAGCGCTTGACTGGCCATAATGACCAGTCAAATTTTTCTACAGTATATATAAATCGTAGTAGCTAGCTTCTTCAGCTGTAAGCTTATACCCAGGCTCTACAGAGTGGGTAGATACGCGATCTTTACTACATTTAATGGCTTTAAGTGTGTTATTGATCTCACTGCAAGCATCAACAACAAACAGATCTGGGATAAAGCCATTCTTAAAAAAGCTTGTTTGTTTATTGCGGATCATCTTTAGGAAGACTGTTTCAATTTTAGGTGGTAGCCCGTAAACAAGTGCATGCCTTACAGTCATTAAATTTATGAACTCATGAAGTATTTCGTGGAATGTAAATCGACCTACTTGGTGTTCTGAGGATTCTGTAAAAGCGGTACACTTGTAAATCAGATTGGTAAGGAGATTACATGTAATGTAATCAACCTCTAAAAGTTGGCCTTTGCATTCAGATTTTTTGATTCCTAAATCTTGTACTTGATTGACCCACTCCAGGTAAGGGAGCACCGTATTTAAATCATCCAGTAAGTACCCAAGTTTGGTTTCGAATTCACGTACCTGTTTGTACCAGCATGCTAGCACCTTGTCGGAATTTCCATATTTGCTCTGAATAGGTTGGGTTCGGATGCTTCTAAGACGTTTGCCTTGAATAGCATTTACGCACTTGAATGCTAGTGTAAGTGCTTTTTTTACTTGT
>NZ_JADDYG010000764.1:0-300 GCF_015163535.1 Vibrio sp. OPT46
TAGACCTGCACGGAAATGGTATCGCCAGTATCGAGTAAGTAATCTTCCTCGTTTGAGTCAGCGTTGACCAAAGTGCTAAATAGCAACAACGCTACACTCATGAATTTGATGAATGCCTTCATTAATAATCCTTTTTACAGAGAAAACTGTGCGCTTAAAGTCCAAATGTTTTGTTCGAAGCTATAACCCGATCGGCTAGAGTTTTTATCTTGGTATTGCCAATCGGCTTGCAGCTGTATCCAACGTTTGATCTGATAATCGATACCAAAAGATAGAGTGTACCGATCGTCGTTTCTGGAG
>NZ_JADDYG010000765.1:0-644 GCF_015163535.1 Vibrio sp. OPT46
TCAACAAAAGAAATGTAAGTTTCTCTACCTGGCTCATCATACCCACCAGCCCAGTTCTTATCCTCACGTCTCATCAACCAATAAATCTCACTAGTGTTTGTATAATGCGTGTGCTCACCAGCGTGATAACATGGCAAATTGTGGTACGTTTTGTTCCAGTTTCTCAACGTTACGTCAGAAATTGAGACAACCTCATTACTTTCAGATTCTTGGTATTGCGGAGACAAGTGGTAATCGTATTCAGTTGGTAGAATACGCTTAGGCTCCATAATACTTTTAAATAAGTTGATTACAGGCACACAACCTACCATTAAGCTTTCTTCGTCCACTTGCTTTGGAAGCCAGTCATCGTTGGTATCAAAGTAAAAATACAGTTCGACTTGCTCTCCAAGATCTAGCTCAGATAATCCAAGTTCGGTGATATCAAAGAACATAAACTTCTCAGGAAAGTGCAAATACTCAACAAGTAATCTTGCTCCTGAAAAGCTTCTTTTACTGTATGGCACAACTTTCTCATCTTCTGAAAATCCCACTTCAGAAAGATGCCTTTTGGTTAAAGGACGAACTTCTTTGCCATCCACAACAACAGATAAACCAATTAGGTTTTGAAACAGCATTTGGTAGAGCTTAAAAGTCAATTGAGA
>NZ_JADDYG010000765.1:654-1577 GCF_015163535.1 Vibrio sp. OPT46
TACTTCAGAAAGATGTCTTTTGGTTAAAGGACGAACTTCTTTGCCATCCACAACAACAGATAAACCAATTAGGTTTTGAAACAGCATTTGGTAGAGCTTAAAAGTCAATTGAGATTGACCGTTTAAATAGAAGCGCAGCCGTTCTGCCCCCATTTCACCAAGAGGAGTCTCTTCATCTTGAGCCGTGAGCTGTACTTTCAAAACTGAATGAGCATTGCTTTCCCATCGTGAGCCAACTGGCTTGAAAGGCGCATTTTTAAAAACGCCAGAGGTCACATCAACAGGATACATTCTGACCGGATAACAAGTTCTAAACTCGCACTCATGATATCCAGGAGCACCGATAACAACTCGCTCGCCTTCTTCTACATCAAAATGAGAGGAAGTGGAGTTAGAACAGCTCATTTTAATGACTGACATTGACGGGATTGGGGCGTGAAAATCAGGATATAACTGTCCCATCAAAGACTCTGTAAATTGAGGGTAACTATTGTCTAAGCTTTGTCTAATCCTTGCTGTTAGAAATGCGCAGCCTTCTAACAATCTTTCTACGTGCGGATCGTCAACCTGTTCCTCACTAATACGAAGTCTCGCAGCAATCTTAGGATACTGCTCCCCAAATTCTTGCCCTTTGTGACGCAAATAAGCTAACTCGCGATTATAGTACTTGAGAAACTCTTCACTCATTTTGCTCTACTCAGTTTCATACCTAAATTTACCGGCTCTACTTCAGAATTGAATCGCACTTCATGAACACTGTTATCAATTAAGCAAGTGGCATTTATCTGTAACCTCAATACCCTATCAATAGCGTTTTTCTCGTCCGAAATCTGGACATGAGGGTTCCTTAACCTCGGCTCAAACTCTTTAATTGCATCATGAACGATGTCGCAAAGCTGATTCTGCCCTTCTTGGCTGCTATA
>NZ_JADDYG010000765.1:1587-2144 GCF_015163535.1 Vibrio sp. OPT46
TACTGTTATCAATTAAGCAAGTGGCATTTATCTGTAACCTCAATACCCTATCAATAGCGTTTTTCTCGTCTGAAATCTGGACATGAGGGTTCCTTAACCTCGGCTCAAACTCTTTAATTGCATCATGAACGATGTCGCAAAGCTGATTCTGCCCTTCTTGGCTGCTATAGGGCATTGAGGAAAAATCTGGCAGCCCATAGTTCAATATTGAATAACGAACCTCTAGAAGATCATCAGGAATATTTTTCCATCCAATACGACTATTCAGCATCGACTCTAGATCTCTAAGTAAGCTGCTCAACATCTGTTGCTGGCTTGCAGGGAAGTCTTTCTCATCTCGAGTGAGAGGATCACTATCTATCAATTTGTCGAGCAGAGAAACGGTTAACGACATGATATTTCTACGCTATTTGTTTCTGTTCTAATAATGTAGTCAAATCACAGATTGGAAGCGCTGAGTCACCGACTAACCAACATTTTTGACCCAAGCCAACAAAAGATTCTTGCTCACCAATCTGCTTCCAATCCGTTTCTCGACCTAACTTTTGCGCATCGGT